>NZ_JBIKPH010000208.1:0-2674 GCF_044357595.1 Sphingorhabdus sp.
GTCGAGGACTTGGCGCACAATCTTTGCTTCGCCCATGTCCCTGCCGTCTTCCCACATCGCCGCCATGACCGTGTCGACATAAAGCGCAAAGCAGCCAAGCTGCTGGGCAGCAACTGCGCCGCGCATCAGATATAGCGAGTTTATCGGAAAACGCGGGTTCATCTTGAATGGCAAAGCATGCGCCTTCACGAAGCGGTCAAACTCAAGCATTTCGTAATTCCGCTTAGCCGGCGTTTCGGCATAACGCATCATGGGCGCTTGGTTGTTCGTCAGTTTGAACAGGCCACCCAGCAGAATGGGGACATACACAGGCTCCGCGCCGGTGCGCGCACAGATCTCGGGCAAGCTCTTGTGCGCGAGATAGCTATTCGGTCCGCCAAAATCGAAAAGAAACTCCAAATTTTTTGCCATCAGAAACTCTCCGACCAAGGACGCAAGTCTATCTCATGTGTCCAGGCGGTGCGGTGTTGTTTGTGTAAGGCGACATATTGCAGCGCGATGGCATCGGGCGACAATATACCGTCAGCGGCCTTCGCTGCTTCAAAATCAGGGTGGATGCCGCGGATGAACGCCGTATCGATTCCGCCGTCGATAATGACATGCGCGACATGTATATTCTGTGGCCCAAGTTCACGCGCCATCGACTGCGCTAGCATGCGCAATGCACCTTTCGCACCAGAAAAAGCTGAAAATCCTTTGCCGCCGCGAATGCTTGCAGTTGCGCCAGTAAAAATGATGGTGCCCGATTGCCGCTCGACCATCCGCCGTGCAGACTCACGCGCCATAAGGAAACCAGCGAACGCGGCCATCTCCCAAACTTTGCGGTACACTTGCGCGGTCATATCAAGCACCGAGAAATTGACGTTGGCGCCGATGTTAAAGACCGCGACTTCTATCGGCCCGACGTCGCGTTCAATCGCGTCGACCATCGCGACCACATCATCTTCGATGCGAGCATCGGCAGGGTAAGCGTGCGCTTTGTAACCCTCATCGCGGATCGATTGAGCGAGAGCCTCAAGTTGATCGGCATTGCGCGCACGGCGGTTGACGCAAGCGACATAGCCTTCGCGCGCAAAGGCCTTAGCGATTGCGCCGCCTGTTGCGTCACCTGCGCCGACGATAAGGGCCGCCTTACTCAATCTTTTTCAAGTGTGCATTGCAGTGGGTGCTGGTTCTTCAGGGCAAAGTCCATCACCTGCGTTACCTTTGTTTCAGCCACTTCATAGGTAAAAATGCCGCAAACGCCGACGCCCTTTTGGTGTACATGGATCATAACCCGCGTGGCTTGATCAGTGTCCATCTGAAAAAACGCCTTGAGGACATGTACGACAAATTCCATCGGCGTGTAATCGTCGTTCAGCAGCAACACCTTATACAGGCTTGGCTTCTTTGTTTTCGGGCGCGTGCGCGTGGCAAGGCCGACCCCTGGTCTGCCACCATTTTTATCGTCATCATCTTGCGCCATAGATATTTGCATAAAGCTGAAATAGGATATGGGAGGGGGACTCTGCAAGCCCCGTTCACTATCAATTCGGTCGCACCAAAAAGAAACCGCCCTTTCCCCAAGGAAAAGGACGGCTTCTTCGTTGGATTGCACCGGTTTATTTCGACTGCCCACCACCAAAAGGAGGAGAGAGAGAAGGTGGCAGGCGTATAACCCACCGGCGCAATATCGTTCGAAAGCTTATGCAGCTTTCTTGAAAAGCTCAGTCGTTACCGCGATGCGGTTTGAGATTGGCTGGAACATTTCGTTCACCAGCTTAACCATTGCTTCTGTATTCTTCGAACCCTGGGCAACTGCGGTGTCGAAACCCTTGCGGGCCATCTCACCTTGCAGCTTGACGAAATCGGTTGGAGATTTCACGGCGGTCAGTTCCTTCACGGCAGCCTGGACGTCTTCGAAACTCTTCTTAGCGAATTCCATATTGGTCTTACCCATTTCTTGAGCGCCCTTAGCGACGATTTTGCCGGCTTCAACGACAGCGTCAACATTTGCCTGGTTGAATTCGACGGCTTCCGCGGCAAACTTCTTACCCTTTTCAGCGGCTTCGCTTGCCTTCACGCGGACGTCTGCAAAAAACTCGGTTGCTTTTTCTGTGGTGGCTTTAACACTGTCAGTCATCTTTGATACTCCTTTAGCAATCGGCGTTGTTTCAACAGACACGGTTTTATGCGCCAGCGAAGCAGCAGGCGTTTCCACCTTGGTCTTAGCAACGATGCTCGATGCAGCCTTCAAAGCGACGTCCTTCATCGCCGCGACTTTGGCGGTTTTCGACGGAGTAGGGGTTTCTGCTTTGCGCGTCATAAGTGAGCACCATTTCTGCTGTGTTGCACTGCACAATAAATGCAGTGACAAACCGTGTCAACAAAAATGTTGCACTGCACAAAAATGACTTGGCGGGGCCTTAGTCCGCCAATGTTAGACGTTCAAAGCGTTCATAGTGATGATCAGCAGAACCGAACTGGTTTTCGATCATTGTTGCCCGTTTGAAGAAATGGCCGATCGCCAATTCTTGGGTAATGCCAATGCCGCCATGTGTTTGGATGGCGCTTTGGCCAACAAACTTTGCAGAGCGCGAAACCTTCGCCTTGCAAGCCGATACCGCCGCCATGCGTTCGGCAGCGGGCAGATCAAGCTTCAGCGTTGCCATTGTGGTCATGGATTTCGATTGCT
>NZ_JBIKPH010000120.1:0-7546 GCF_044357595.1 Sphingorhabdus sp.
CTGTTCTGGCTGGCGACTCCCTCCATGCTTTGGCGTTCGAAATATTGGCAAGCCCGCAGACGCATCCCGACCCATTTGTTCGCGGCGAACTGGTATCGACGCTTGCACTGGCCAGCGGCCCCGAAGGGATGGCGGGCGGCCAGATGATGGATATTGAGGCGGAAAAGGCCACTTTCGACCTGCAGACCGTCATGCGCCTGCAAGCCCTTAAAACAGGCGCGCTGATTGCGGCCAGTGTAGAGATGGGCGCGATTTTAGGGCATATCCCACCAGAGGGCCGAACACATTTACGGGGCTATGCGCGCGACATTGGTCTCGCCTTCCAGATTGCCGATGACATCTTGGATGTCGAAGGCGATCCTGAACTCGCCGGAAAAGCCCTTCAAAAAGACGCAGATGCCGGCAAAGGGACGTTTGTATCGTTGATGGGCCTTGAGCGCGCGAAACAGCAGGCCGAAATGCTCGTCGCTCAGGCCAATGAACATTTATCCTGCTATGGCACCGAAGCCAATTTATTGCGCGCTATCGCAAACTATATCACCGAAAGGGATCATTAAATGACTCACCGGATTGGCGTTTACCCCGGCACTTTTGACCCGATCACTTTGGGGCATATGGACATTATCCGGCGCGGCGCGAAGTTAGTTGATGAGCTTATCATTGGCGTGACAACAAACGCCGCCAAATCGCCCATGTTTTCCGACGATGAACGGATTGCGATGGTCGAACGTGAGGTCGCGAGCATTGGTTCTGCCCATATTCGGGTTGTCGGGTTCAACTCGTTGCTTATGGATTTTGCCGAGGCGCACGGTGCAAGCACCGTCATTCGCGGTATTCGCGGGGTAACGGACTTCGAATATGAATATCAACTCACGGGCATGAACCGGCAACTGAATGACCGCGTCGAGACGCTGTTTTTAATGGCGGATGTATCGCTTCAGCCTATTGCATCGCGGTTGGTGAAGGAAATTGCGATTTACGGCGGTGAAATCGGGAAATTTGTTACCCCTTCTATTCGTGACGAAGTGGTCGCACGGGTGCAGAAAATTGGCGGAAAAGCCGCCTAAACCCATTTAGGTGTTAGCAATATTTATCGTCAAACGGGCTTACGCCGCTTTCGGTCGGCGGGTTTAGGAGCGAGTGGTAACTCAAGATATTCCTCCGGCACATAAATGGCATATGTCGCAAGCCGTATTTCGCGGACGAACTGAACCAAACAAGCCGACAAAAGCGCCAGCGCGAGCATGAATACGGCAACGGCCACCCAAGCGGCAGAAAATTGGGTCAGCCCCATCAGAAACAGCACGGCAATCTCCGCACAGACCGAAATCGCCTACAGAACTGCGAGCAATATCGCAGATCCAACCACGCGCATGCGCTTTTTGGTGATCCGCAATTCGCGCATTACGCGTTCATGCGCAGGGCCGTCGGTGTCGGCATATTGGCGCTGCAGATCGCGTGAACGATCGACAATTCGGGCCAATCGACCAGTAAGCACATTAAGTAAGCTGCCAACAGCAACCAATAGAAATGCCGGCGCCAGCGCCGTTTGCAAAACGGAGATAACGGACGCAAGATCAGGTCCGAATTTACCGTCCAATGCGTTTCGCCGCCGCTAGGGCCCGCAGGTCTGTCTTTAGTAATTTGCCAATATGGCTGCGTGGCATTTCGTTTATGGAATACAGCACCGAAATACGCTGCGTTTTGCCCAACTGTCCATTAACGCGCTCAAGGATGACCTCAGGCGACGCCGATTCGTTGTGCAATCGCACAAACCCAACGGGCGTTTCCCCCCATGCTTCTGACGGCATGCCAACAACAGCGGCTTCGGCCACCTCGGGTTGCTGTTCCAACAATTCTTCAAGGTCCTTGGGGTAGATGTTAAACCCGCCGGAAATGATCATATCCTTTGCGCGACCGACAATAGAAACGAAGCCATCTTCGTCGACTATTCCGATATCGCCGGTCTTCAACCAGACATTGCCATCTGCGTCGCGCCACTCCATCTCGCGGGTCTTTTCTGGCTGATTTTTGTAACCAGACATCATGGTAGGCGAACGGCCGGTCAAAACGCCCTTGGAGCCGGCTGGCAGGCGGTTGTCGTCTTCATCCAATACAATGAGTTCATGGCCCGTAACTGGCTGTCCAACGGTATGCAGCTTGTGAGGGTGGTGATGGGCCTGCAGCATGCAGACTACGCCGCCCTCAGTCATACCGTAAATTTCGACAAGCCCGCCTGGCCAACGCTTTAGCACATCTGCCTTCAATTCCGCGGCAAAGGGCGCGCTGGTGCAGAATTTTACTATGAAGCTGCTTAAATCATAATTGCCGAAAGCGGCATGCGCCAAAAGCCTTTGATATTGCACAGGCACGAGCATGGTGTGCGTGGTCTTGTCCGTTTGCGCATGGCCAAGATAGGCCAAGGCATCAAACTTCTCCATAATCCGCGCAAAACCGCCATGGCAAATTGTCGGCAGGAACACAGCAAGCGTTGTGTTCGAATATAAGGGCGTAGACACCAATGACCGGGTATCGTGGCTGTAGATGGATTTGAACCCACCCGCCATCTGGTGCCAACGCATGCCGTGCGAATGGATAATGCCCTTTGGCGTGCCTGTGGTTCCGCTGGAATAGATAATGTTGAAAGGGTCGGTCGCGGCAGGCGTCACCGCCGCGAATGCAGCACCCTCCTCCGCCATCCAATCGTTAAGCGTCAAATGATCACCAACGGCATGATCTAGCATAATGATTTTGATATCGCCCAAGGCGACGCCTTTGAGGTCAGCCAACTTAGCCGCATCCACGAACAAATGCATCGCGCCTGAGTCCTTCAGCATCGCCGCCAACTGTGCTGGCGCCGCCGACGTGGTCAAGGGCGCAGCGCAGCCCCCAGCCCGAATTGCCGCGAGATACACCAATGCATATTGCACATCGCTCGTCCCCAATATGGCAACGGCCTGACCGCGCTGAAGCCCATCACGCTGAAGCCCGGCGCCGATGCGCGCCGTCAACTGAGCAACTTCGCGCCAAGTCAGTTGGGTTAGGCTGTCGGCAAGCGCGGGCTCAGTAGCCTTTTCCGCGCCCCAAGCGCCGATTAGCGCGCCGAAATCACCAAAGGATTTTTCCAGTTCAGTCTCGATATGCATATAAACTCGCGTCGCTCCTTCACTGGCCTAACTGATGATTTAGCGTGATATTCAAAAGTTTCATTGTCTATTTTTCTCCCGCAGTTCTTGACCGCGAAATAGACCTTTCCCTGCCCATAAAAGATTGTGGAAAAAAGTCGATTTTCAGGCGCTTTTCCTTGGGTATTTCGGGGTTCCAGCCTATGGTCACAGCATGACTGAAGAAACACCGGAAAACCCGCAATATAACCCCACTGCAGACAGTGCAGAAAACCCCAACCAGAACGAATATGGTGCCGACAGTATCAAGGTTCTGAAGGGTCTCGACGCGGTTCGTAAACGGCCCGGAATGTATATCGGCGATACGGACGACGGCAGCGGCCTTCATCATATGGTGTTCGAGGTCTCTGATAACGCTATCGATGAGGCGTTGGCCGGACATTGCGATCTGGTGCTAATTGAACTTAACCCCGATGGTTCGGTGTCTGTCGAAGATAATGGCCGCGGTATTCCGACGGGCATGCACAAGGAAGAAGGCGTTTCGGCGGCAGAAGTCATCATGACTCAGTTGCACGCAGGCGGCAAGTTTGAGAACACATCGGACGACAACGCCTATAAGGTGTCCGGCGGCTTGCACGGCGTCGGCGTTTCGGTGGTCAATGCGCTGTCCGAATATCTGGAACTGACCATCTGGCGTGAGGGCAAAGAGCATTGGATGCGTTTTGAGCATGGCGATGCCGTGGGGCCTCTGGTTGTTCGGGGTGATGCGCCTGTGGTCGATGGCAAGCCGAAAAAGGGCACGCGCGTGACCTTCATGGCGTCGACCAACACGTTCAAAAACGTACTTGAATTTGACTTCGATAAGCTTGAGCATCGGTATCGCGAATTGGCATTCCTGAACTCAGGCGTCCGCATATTGCTGCGCGACAACCGGCATTCCGATGTCAAAGAACATGATCTGTATTATGTCGGTGGTATCGGCGCGTTCGTACAATATCTTGATCGCAACAAGGTGGCTTTGCTGTCAGAGCCTATTACGATTAGGTCGCAGCGCGATGGCATCGCAATCGACGTCGCGCTCGAATGGAACGACAGCTATTATGAAAACGTGTTGTGCTTCACAAACAACATACCGCAGCGCGACGGCGGTACCCATTTGGCGGCATTTCGCTCGGCGCTGACCCGCACCCTCAACAATTATGCCGAAAAATCGGGCGTGTTGAAAAAGGAAAAGGTCACTTTGACCGGTGACGACATGCGCGAAGGCCTCACCGCCATCGTGTCGGTCAAGCTACCTGATCCGAAATTCTCGTCGCAAACCAAAGACAAGTTGGTCTCATCCGAAGTGCGCCAACCGCTGGAAAGCTTGATGGCTGACCGGATGAGTGAGTGGCTTGAGGAAAATCCTGGCCATGCGCGCACCGTCATCCAAAAGGTGATTGATGCCGCCGCCGCGCGCGAAGCCGCACGCAAGGCACGTGAAGCCAGTCGCAAATCGGTAATGAGCGTTGCGTCCCTGCCCGGCAAACTTGCCGACTGCCAAGAAAAAGATCCGGCCAAGTCCGAACTGTTCCTGGTCGAGGGTGACTCTGCAGGTGGATCAGCCAAGCAAGGCCGCGACCGCCATTATCAGGCCATTTTGCCGCTTAAGGGTAAAATCTTGAACGTCGAACGCGCGCGCTTTGACCGGATGCTTTCATCGAAGGAAGTAGGCACTCTCATTCAAGCCATGGGCACCGGCATTGGCCGTGAAGATTTCAACATCGAGAAGCTGCGTTACCACAAGATTGTGATTATGACCGACGCCGACGTCGACGGTTCGCATATCCGCACCTTATTGCTGACTTTTTTCTATCGGCAGATGCCCGAGATTATCGAAAACGGACATCTTTTCATTGCGCAGCCACCATTGTACAAAGTGGCAAAGGGCCGCAGTGAAATATATGTAAAGGACGACAAGGCACTCGACGACCATTTGGCAGAGCTTGGCCTTGGTGGTGTTGTTTTGGAAGGCGCTGGTGGCCAGCGTGCCGGAGCCGATCTGGGCGCACTGGTTGACCACGCGCGGCGTATGCGCAGCCTTATGGCGTTTGTACCACGTCGGTATGACCCCACAATTGTTGAGGCTATGGCGTTGACGGGCGCGCTTGATCCCGAAGCGACAGACCGGACTGCTGCTGTCACCAAAGCGGCCGCATGGATGGCAGCACAAGATGTCGAAGGCAAATGGTCCGGTCGCCTGTCCGAAGACGGTGGCTATCATTTTGAACGCCTCTGGCGCGGCGTCACCGATCATCATATCATCGAAGCCGCATTCCTAATGTCAGCGGAAGCGCGCAAATTGCACAAGCTGGCGAGCGAAGAGACCGCAAGCTATGAAACGCCAGCGCGGCTCGTTAAAGTCTCCGCTGCTGCTGCCGAGGCGATCGACGAGGTCGAGAGCGATGAAGAGGCCGGTGACGCCGTTGGCGATCAAGCCAAGCGCGCAACGACGGCGGTTAGCATCGGCAACAAGGGTGCGATTACCCGTCCGTCCGAACTGCTTGATGCTATTTTGGTGGCAGGCCGCAAGGGACTGTCGATTTCCCGGTACAAAGGTCTTGGCGAAATGAACGCTGAGCAATTGTGGGAAACTACACTTGATCCCGGTCACCGCTCGCTATTACGCGTTGAGATTGACCAAGCCGATCTTGCCGACGACATTTTTACCAAATTGATGGGTGAGGTTGTGGAGCCGCGGCGCGATTTCATTGTCGAAAACGCCCTGAATGTCGCCAATCTAGATGTTTAAGCGACGGTCTTTCGAGCGGTATCTGCCTTAAGATTTCGGGTAGCCGTAAAGATTGGGCAACACGTCGCTTGACCATTGGATTGGTGTAACAGACTGAATATGCAGTGTTCCTCGGGGAGGATATATGGGCAATCGTAGTTTTTTCGTGATGGCTTTGTTGGCTCTGCCCGTGTTGGCGCAAGCCGGCGACCGCCGGGTAGAGATTGGCACAGGCATAGCCAGCTATTATGGTTCTGAGCTGAGTGGAAACCGAACAGCCAGTGGCGAACGCTTTGATCCTAATGCAATGACAGCAGCGCATCGAACCCTGTCATTCGGTAGCCTTGTAGCCGTGACCAACTTGGCCAATGGTCAGGAAGTGGTCGTTCGCATCAATGATCGCGGCCCTTGGGGCAAATCACGCATTATGGATGTGTCCTTCGCAGCCGCGAAACAACTTGGCATGCACCGAAGCGGTACCGCAAAAGTTAAGCTTGAGCTGCTAGACTAACCTATCGCTGCACGTTGCCATTCCGGCAGGTCCAGCGCCGTCATATCCTCCACACGGCGCAACTCAACCGACAGGCCAAGTTCGGGATAGGCGCAGCGTTGACGGCTAATGTCCGCCTTTTCCAAAGGCACCACCACCAGCCGCCGATTGACTTTTTGCCGCCAATTCATGCGCGCGGTATTTTCCTGCCCGACATAGCATCCCTTTGTGAAGGACACGCCATTCAGCTCGGCTGCATTTGCCTCAAGCCATAAGGTTTGCTCGCTTCCAAGCTCCGCCAAGCCCTCAGGGATACCAAGGCCAAGACGATGTACGCGGTAGGTAGCGCTCACATCCACATCATCCGCCGACGGCGCCCCTAGCCATCGTTCGCCTAATTCAGCATGGCGTGGGTCGCTGCTACCTTCCGAGCTCCAATAAACGGCGGTTTCCGGGTCTACCGCAATCGCAATCTTCCGCCGCAGCCGGTACATCGAAAGCCGCCGAATAAGCGCATCTGTTTGCGCGCTCTCGCAATCGATCAGCACATCGTCGGCATCGGCCCATAAAAGAAAATCAAACAATGCTTTGCCTTGCGGGCTTAAAATGCCCGCCCATGAGGGCATGTCTGCTGCTGTATCCTGCGTGACCAAACCCTGCAAAAATTGCCGTACGTCCTCTCCAGCTTCAGTCGGTGACAGGCGGATGATATGACGATCAAAAAGACGGGTGTTTCTCATAGGTGACAGATAGGGGGGCGGACGCTTAAAGGGAAGCCATGACCGACCAGACGATTCTTACCATCCGCCGGCCCGATGACTGGCATGTTCATTTGCGCGACGGTGCAGTGATGCGCAGCGTAGTGCCTTACACCGCGAACCAATTTGCGCGCGCCATTGTGATGCCCAACTTGTCGCCCCCCGTAACATCGGTTGAGGCTGCCGCTGCCTATCGCGACCGGATCTTGGCCGCCGTTCCGCAAGGCATTAGCTTTACGCCGCTCATCACGGCCTATTTGACCGATGCAACAGATGGGCACGAGCTGGCACGCGGTTTTGCCGAAGGCGTGTTTACTGCCGCCAAATTATACCCAGCGCACGCAACCACCGGAAGCGCGCATGGCGTCACCAATGTGGCAAACATCATGCCTGCGCTTGAACA
>NZ_JBIKPH010000121.1:0-7517 GCF_044357595.1 Sphingorhabdus sp.
GTCTTGATGTCGTCCTGCCTTATGTCCGCGAACGCAAGCAGTTCGGCAAACCCATTGGCAGCTTCCAATTGATGCAAGCCAAAGTCGCCGACATGTATGTCGCGCTGAATTCGGCGCGCAGCTATGTGTATAATGTCGCGCGTGCGTGCGATGCCGGACAGACCACGCGTTTCGACGCGGCAGGCGCAATCCTGCTCGCCAGCGAAAGCGCGGTGAAGGTTGCTGGCGAAGCGATTCAGGCATTGGGTGGCGCTGGTTATACCAAGGACTGGCCTGTCGAACGCTATTGGCGCGATGCCAAGCTGCTCGACATTGGCGCGGGAACAAATGAAATCCGCCGGATGTTGATTGGTCGGGAGTTGATCGGAGCGGCGTGAATGGTCCGGTGAACAGGAAGTAGCGCGGGAGCCAGCAGAATGAGCCGTCCGGTATTGGGTGTCATAGCCTGCAATCGCATGGTCGGCAGTGAAGTCGCGCAAGCGGTGATGAACCGATATATCCGCGCCGCGATGACCTATGCCGATGTAGCGGCGTTAATCATCCCTTCGCTTCCCGACCTGATGACCGCCGCAGATGTCGCCCCGCGCATCGACGGCATTTTGCTCACGGGTAGTCCGTCGAATGTCGCTACGCGCCTTTATGGCGAAGATGGTGGCGATGGCCCATTCGACGATGGCCGCGACGAAATAGCAATATCGATGGTGAACCGCATGATCGATGCGCAAAAGCCTGTGTTTGGTATTTGCCGCGGTTTTCAGGAAATCAACGTCGCTTTGGGCGGTACGCTGCGCCGCGACACCAGCGCCAGTGATGACCTCATCCGCCACCATGCGCCGGATGACGTTTCCTTCGATGCGATGTTTGAACACCGTCACGCCGTGGATCTTACCGATGGGGGGATGTTGGCCAACGCCTATGCAAAGAGCGCGCTGGACGTGAACTCCGTCCATTATCAAGGCATTGGTAAGCTCGCAGATGGCCTGAATGTTGAAGCACGCGCGCCCGATGGCCTTATCGAAGCCTATAGCGCCCGACCAAATGGCGCCCCCTTGCTTGCGGTGCAATGGCATCCCGAATGGGGAACCGAAAATGATCCAGATTCGCAAACCTATTTCCACCTTTTGGGAAAGGCGTTAAGAGGCAATTTGTGAATAGAACTGTTACCCGCTTTAACCGCTACCAAGCACGGATTGGCTTTTCGCCTTAAATTCTGGCGTGCCTTTTCCCTTCACCCCTTCTGATAAAAGCAAGGGTAAGAAAAAGGCCTGAAACGGTGTGCCGCGCACTTGGCGGGCACCCTCCCCCAGCCCTTCCAACATGCAGGAAGGGAAGCCAGACATTCAAGGAACCAATTTATGCCACGCAATTACGACATCGCCGAATTACGCCGTTTGGACATCGCCCACCATTTGCCCGCGCAAGCCGACTGGCAAGAAATCGAGGATTTGGGCGGAAGCCGGATCATCACCCATGCCGAAGGTTGCTACATCCATGATGGCGATGGCAATCGCATCTTGGACGGCATGGCCGGCCTGTGGTGTGTGACCGTTGGTTATGGCCGCGATGAATTGGCTGAGGTCGCGCGCGAACAAATGCTTGAGCTGCCTTATTATAACAGCTTCTTCAAAACTGCGAATGCGCCAGCGATCATGCTCGCGGACAAAATTTCCAGCCTCACCGGCGGCCGCTTGCCACATGTGTTTTTCAACAGCTCCGGCTCCGAAGCCAATGACACGATTCTAAGGATGGTGCGCCATTATTGGCAAGTGAAGGGCGAACATAGCCGCACCATCATCATCAGCCGGCACAACGCCTATCATGGCTCCACGGTTGCTGGCGTCAGCATGGGCGGCATGAAATCCATGCATGAACAAGGCTTCCCAGCGCCCGGAGTTTTGCCGATGCCCGGCATTGAACATGTCCGCCAGCCTTATTGGTATAATGAAGGCCGCGATATGACGCCGGAAGATTTCGGCACCGCATGCGCGCAAGCCATTGAGGACAAGATATTAGAAGTAGGTCCTGAAAATGTCGCTGCCTTCATTGGTGAGCCGGTACAAGGCGCGGGCGGCGTTATCATTCCGCCGGCAAATTACTGGCCACAGGTTGAAGCGATTTGCCGGAAATATGGTATATTATTGGTCTGTGACGAGGTTATCTGCGGCTTTGGCCGGACGGGCAATATATGGGGCCACGAAACCATGGGCATCCAGCCGGACATCATCGCGATGGCCAAGGGGCTGTCATCGGGTTATCTGCCGATTTCCGCCGTCGCCGTGAGTGCCGAGATCGTAAAGGTCATTAAAACGGGCGGCGATTTCGTCCATGGCTATACCTATTCGGGGCATCCCGTCGCGTCAGCGGTAGCCTTGCGCAATATCGAAATCATGGAGCGCGAAGGTCTGTTCGAGAAAGTCCGTGACGAAACCGGCCCTTATTTGGCCAAAAAGCTGGCGACTTTAAGTGACCATCCGCTGGTCGGCGAAGCACGCTCAATCGGTTTACTGGGCGCAGTGGAGGTTGTTGCCAACAAAGCTACTGGCGCGCGCTTTGGTGGTGCCGAAGGGACGGCAGGCCCAATGGTCCGCGACATCTGTATCCGCAACGGGCTGATGGTGCGTGGCATCCGCGACACCATCGTCATGTGCCCGCCGCTAATAATCACGCCGACACAAATCGACGATTTGGTGGGGATTATCCAAAAGTCGCTCGATGAAGCGGAGCCGAAATTGCGGGCGATTGGGTGAAGGCGAATAAGAAACCATAGTGCTGAGCCCGTTCATCCATTACCGAGGACAATCATGACATCACCAACACTACAGCGCGCCTTGACGACAGCCGCCCTCACCCCCGCCCTGCTCCTGCAATTTGCCGCAGCGCAGGCCGCCGCGCCCGTGGCGGCTAAGCCCAAGCCGCCAGTGCTTTCGTGCACGACAACAACCGCTGAAGGTCTGTCCTATACCGTCATCAAGCCGGGCAATGGTGATCGCCCAAATGCCGAGTCCAAGGTCGTGGTAAATTACAAAGGCATGCTGACCGCAGACGGCACGCAATTTGACTCAGGGCAAGCGTCGGAATTTCCCGTTGGCGGCGTTATCCCGGGCTTTGCGCAAGGACTGCAACTGATGCAGGCAGGCGGAAGCTATCGCCTCTGCATCCCATCCAAGCTTGGCTATGGCGAAGCCGGAACGGGGCCCATTCCCGCAAATGCCGATTTGGTGTTTGAGGTTGACCTGCTCTCCTTCACCAGCCCGCCGCCAAAGCCGGTTATTCCGGTTGCTGAGCGCAATTGTACGCAGTTCACGTCATCGGGCCTTGGATTTGATATCCTCAAGGCTGGCACCGGCAAAAATCCGACCGATGGCGACTTGGTGCTTGTCGATTTTACAGTGTTCGACGCGACATCCGGCGTGGTGCAGCAAAAGAGCGAATGGGAGAAAATTCCACTGCGCCAAACATCGCCCTTTTTCAGTGAGAGCCTGAAAATGATGCAAACGGGGTCAACCTATCGTTTTTGCATGCCCAAGGCCGCGGATTCAGATTCGGCAAGCAACATCATCGTTACTTTGATCGACCTGCGCCCCGCAGCCTCCGCGGATAATTGATTCGGCTGGTTCGGCGTTTAGCTTAACAAAACTACGGGGCTGTCTGCGCGCCAGTGCATGCTGACCTTGTCATCCCACGTGAAGTCTTCTTGGTCATGGCGGGACAGATTTGGGCGGCTGACGCGGATGATATGACCGCCCTCAAGCTGGATGTCATATAGCGTCACATCGCCAAGATAGCTCATGCCCTTAATCGTGCCACGCGCAACATTATGGCCATCAGGGGCATCTTGCGCCGCGGCGCGCACCGCCTTGCCTTCGCCGGGGACGTGGAGGTAAATCTTTTCAGGGCGCAGCGCGATCCACACATTGGCGCCGTGCGGACCGGTTACGCCATGGTTGAGGTAAATCTTGCCAAGCCCAGGACAATCAACCGCAGCTTTATCTGGCTCGTCCAAAGTAAGTGTGCCTTCGAATATGTTTACCGAGCCGACAAAGTCCGCGACAAAGCGGTTGGCGGGATATTCGTAAAGGTCAGATGGCGGCGCGAGTTGCGCGACTTCGCCTTTGTTGATCACCGCAACGCGACTGGCCATCGACAATGCCTCATCCTGATCATGGGTCACGGTGACGAAGGTAATGCCAACCTTGTCCTGCAAGTCCGCAAGTTCGAACTGCATCTGCGCGCGCAGTTTGGCGTCAAGCGCGGAGAGCGGCTCATCCAGCAACAACACCTTGGGCCGCATGACCAAGCTGCGCGCAAGTGCTACGCGTTGACGCTGACCACCCGACATTTGATCGGGCATCCGGTCTTCAAACCCGCCAAGCTTTACCAGTTCAAGCGCTTCGGCAACGCGGTCGCGGGTCTCCGCCTTCGATATGCCCGATATCCGCAAGCCATAGCCCACATTGTCGGTCACGTTCATATGCGGAAACACAGCGTAGCTTTGGAACACCATGTTCACGGGCCGCTTGTTCGGCGGGACAAGGCTCATATCCTGTCCGTCGATGATGATCTGCCCTTCGGTTGGCATTTCGAACCCGGCAATCATCCGCAGCAACGTGGTTTTGCCACAGCCAGATGGCCCAAGCAGAACAAAAAATTCCCCAGCGCGAATATCTAGGCTGATATTGTCCACCGCCGTCACTTTGCCGAAACGTTTGGACACGTTGCGGATTTCAATGATGGGTTGTTTGCCTTCGGTCATAAGGATCTGCCGCTTCTAATGGGTTTCAGCGATGCCCTTCACGCCCTGATATTTCAGCGCGATGAAGGTCAGGGCAACGGTAAGTATGATCAAGATTGTGGACGCGGCGTTAACCTCTGGCGTGACCGAGAAGCGCACCATTGAATATACCTTCACCGGGAAGGTAATCGTATCCGGACCGCTGGTGAAAAAGGTGATGACGAAATCATCAAGGCTAAGCGTGAAGGCAAGCAAGGCGCCGGCGACCAAGGATGGTTTTATATGCGGCAGCAGGACATCGCGAAATGCCTGCCATTCGGTCGCGCCAAGGTCCTTGGCAGCCTCTTCCTCTTCCCTGTTAAAACTGGCCAGCCGCGCGCGGACAACCATCGCGACAAAGGGAAAGCAGAAGGTGATATGGGCAATCGTGATCGCGGACAGGTTCAGCGGCCAAGCCAAGTCAGTTGGCCAGTCGAGTTTGGCAAAGAAGATCAAAAACGCCACGCCCAAGCAGATTTCGGGCACGATAATCGGCAATGACATCGTGCCCTCGACCAGTCCCTTGAACGGGAAGCGAAAGCGCCAGAGCATGACCGCAGCCAAGGCGCCAATGACCAAGCTGATGATCGTCGCCAAAAATGCGATAGTTAGCGAATTGACCATCGCCTCCACCAGACTGTCGTTGTTCAGCGCCTTCTCGTAATATTTGAGGGTAAATCCCTTCCACATCACGTTGCGCTTGCTGTCGTTAAAGCTGAAGATCATCAACACAACCAACGGCGCATAGAGAAACAGCATCGTCAACCCGACCCAACTGCGCATCCATAATTTGCGTGTATATTCAAGCGGAGCGATGGCGGTGCGGTTAAACATTACCGCGCCTCCTTCACTTTGTTCGCGCGCATCGATTGCAGCGCAATCAAAATGAACATCGCGTAAATGAGCAAGAAGGACAAAGCGGCGCCGAAGGGCCAGTCATTTGCGCGCTTGAACTGCCGTTCGATAACATTCGCGATCATCTGGCTATCGGTGCCGCCCATGAGGTCGGGGGTCAGATACGCACCCAATGCGGGAACCAATGTAATCATAACGCCCGCAAAAATACCCGGCGCAGCCAGCGGCACGACGATTTTCATAAAGGTTTTGAAATGTCCCGCGCCAAGGTCAAGGCTGGCCTCAATCAAGCTTTTGTCCAGCCGGTCGAGCGCCGAATATAAAGGCAAAACCATGAAGGGCAGATGGACGTAGACAAGCCCCAAAACGACCGCGAAATTATTGTACAACAACTGCACGGGCGTCCATGCCTCAAGCGGCTGCATGCCCACTAAGGTGCGCAACCAGCTGGCACCGTCCCACAAGCCGCCAAGCCCTTGGTTCATATACCCATTGGTGCCCATCAATGCCATCAGCGCGTAGGTGCGGATCAGGAGGTTGGTCCAAAAGGGCAGCATGATTCCCAGCAGCAACCAAGGGCGCCACTTCGGCGCGGCGAAGGTTATCGCCATCGCGACCGGAAAGCCGATAATCAAGCAAATCAACGTGGTGAGTGCGGCGACTGCAAAGCTTTTGAGGAAAATGGAAAGATACAACCACTCGGTCGCGCGTTTGTAATTGTCGAGCGTGCCCGAAATATTGATATCCGCAGGTCCGGCATTTTGACCGAAGCTGTAGAGCCAAACGATAGTCATGGGCGCGATGAAGAACAGGCCAAGCCAGAAGACCGGTGCCGTTGCAACTGCGGCAAAGGGCTTCTTCTGGCTTTTCCAGTCTTGCAACGCGCCTGACATCAATTAAGCCGCCCGAACGCGGGTAAACGCCTCCTCATATTTCGGCTGAAGATCGGGATTGAATTTCGCATATTCGCACTTCGTCAAGATATCCGCGGGCGGGAAAATGACCTGATTATTCTTATAATCATCTGGCATCAGCGCCTTCACCGCAGCATTAGGCGTTGGATATTTAATCGTCTCGGTGATTTTTTTGCCTACCTCGGCATCCAGCAAATAGTTGATGAACGCATGGGCATTTTTCGGGTGCGGCGCGCCCTTTGGAATGCACAGATTGTCCGAATTCAACTGGCTGCCTTCCTTGGGAATGACAAAGCCGATGTCGGGATCTTCGGCCATAATCTGGGCAATGTCGCCATTATATTCAAGGACAAGGTCCACTTCACCTTTAAGCAAAAGGTCCTGACCATTGTCTTCGTGGAAAGATTTGATGTTTGGCTTTTGCTTGATCATCATCGCTTCGATTGTTTTCAAGTCGGCATCCGTCAGCCCATTGACCGATTTGCCCAGATATTTGCCGTAAAGCCGGAACATGTCGCCAGCCTCGGACAGCACGGCAATGCGGCCCTTATACTCGTCGCTGTCAAACAGGACTTTCCAGCTATCAGGTACCGAATTTACCTTCGACTTGCGGTACCCAATGCCAAGCGCCAGCCACGTGTAAGGCATCGAATATTTCCGCGCCGCGTCATAAGGCACGTCCTGATACTCAGGGGCGACATTTTTGAAATTGGGAATTTGGGTCTTGTCGATTTCAATCAGCATGTCCGCTGCGGCCATGCGCTCGACAAAGTCGTTCGACGGGACGATGACGTCATAACCCTGATTACCGGCACGTAGCTTGGCAAACAATTCATCGTTGCTGGCGAACAAGGTCATGTTCACATCAACGCCGGCGCTGTCCTTATAATCTCCCAAAGTGGTCTCACCAATATAGGTGTCCCAATTATAGAAGTTCAGCTTGGCCTCTTCGCCATTGGCGAGCTTTGCCGCTTCTT
>NZ_JBIKPH010000025.1:0-21427 GCF_044357595.1 Sphingorhabdus sp.
AGGCATTGCAGCCGGCGCTTGCTAATAAAGTGCATTGGAAGAACCCATTCATAATTCAAAAGGCGGACCGCTGTCGTTCATTCGACGGATGTCCGCCTTTTTTCGTTTTTGTTCTGTTGAAATACGGAACATTTTGGTGGCGCGGGATGGAGCAGCCCGGTAGCTCGTCAGGCTCATAACCTGAAGGTCGTAGGTTCAAATCCTACTCCCGCAACCAACAAACAAGGCCCCCTCGCGGGGCCTTTCTTGTTGGCATTTATCGGCTTTGATTTTTACACCGCTTCGCGTTACACCTCAGGCATCACCAGCTTTTGTTAGGGAAACCATTATGTTCAACCGCCTTTTTGTCGACCATCCCAAAAGCGTCGATGAAAACTATGTTGAACATTTCGGCGTCGCAAGCCGCTTTGGCTTCACGATGATTTGGGGTGGGCTGAAGGCGCTTGTCCATGCAGTCATCCCCGGTCTGTGCATAACCTCGGGCAGCGATACAGTGAAACGGCTCAACACCATCATGGTCGAACAACGCCGCCTTAAGGGGCAGGACGTGACCCAAATGCTAACCGTTGATTGGGTCATCTGACGCTGTCTGAATCTCCGGTTCAATTCGCTACGCGCGCTGACGGCGTTCGCCTGGCCTTTCGACACGTGCGCGGGCGCGGGCCTACATTGGTTTTCCTGCCGGGGTACAAATCCGATATGCAAGGCGGCAAGGCGCAGGCACTGGCTGCTTGGGCGGCAGACCAAGGCGTGGGCATACTGCGGTTGGACTATGCGGGCTGCGGCGAAAGCGACGGTGCGTTTGAGGACGGCACGCTGGATAGCTGGCGTGACGATGTACTGACGGTGATTGCGCAAGCGGACATTGGCCCGCTGATATTGATTGGCTCGTCGATGGGCGGGTGGTTGATGCTGTTAGTGGCCGAAGCACTTGGCAAGCAAGTCAGGGCGATGGTTGGCATCGCTGCGGCTCCCGATTTTACCGACTGGGATTTCGACGCAGCCGACCGCGCGACCATCGCCGCCAATGGCCGCATCGAACGGCCAAGCGATTACGGCTATGAAGCCATGGTAATCACGCAAACTTTTTGGCAATCGGGACAACGCAACTTGCGGCTGACCTGCATGGTCGAAATCGACTGCCCCGTGCGGTTGATCCACGGACAATGCGACCCCGACGTGCCGTGGGAAACGTCCGTAAAGCTGGCACAGTTACTTCGTTCATCCGATGTGCAGACGATATTGTTAAAAGACGGCGATCACCGGCTTTCTCGCGATCAGGATATTGCGCTGCTGATCGACACGATAGCAAAGCTGACCTGCTGAAATTTTTCGGAGCTTTTATGTCAAAACTTCTACCGATATTGCTGCTCTGCGCGGCGCCCGCCGTCGCGCAGCCTTTGCCGACATTGGATGAGGTCCAGTTTCAAGAATGCTTGAAGCTTGCAAGCAAAGACCCCGTATCTGCGGTTTCTGATGCAAGCCTCTGGGCGCAGAAAAAGGGTGGCTATCTGGCGCGGGCTTGCCATGGTTTTGCGCTCGCAACCGATTTCAAATTTGATCTCGCCATGCCGATATTGACCGAGGCGGCAACCATGGCGCAGGAAAAGGGCGATCCACGTGCCGCGCGTTTTTGGGCGCAGGCGGGTAACGCCGCGATTGCTGCGGGCCAGCCAGACGTAGCAGTGGACGCTCTGGCAAAGGCGCTTGCATCCAAAAGCCTGAACAATGCGGAACGTGCCGATAGCGAGGTCGACCGTGCCCGCGCGTTGGTAGCATTGGGCAAAAGCGCCGAGGGCGAAGCCGCCTTGGCGACCGCACGGCAGTTGGCGCCCGAAAATGGAACTGCGTGGTTGCTATCGGCGACCTTGGCCCGGCGATTAAACAAGCTGCCCGATGCGCTGACATATATTCAAACCTCCGCCGCGTTACGACCGCGCGATCCCGCAGTTGCACTGGAAGCAGGCAATATAGCCATTGTCGCAGGCGACGACGCAACTGCACGCGAGCAATGGGAGCAGACGATTGCGATCGCGTCAGATAGCCGGCAGGCCGTATCCGCAAAGGCGCAGCTCGCGGCGTTAGCGGCGGCAACGGCCACCCCAGAGACTGAGCCGCAATCCAGATAAGCTGTGCTGGGCGTTTGGGAAGGCAGGCACCTCTTGCACGGTCAGCGGTCAAGGTTCATGGCTATGTCTGGAACACCGCGCTTTTGTGAATGGAATGAAAATGCCCACCAGCTATCTCCACACTATGATCCGTATCGCCGACCCGGTTGCCACGGTCGCTTTTTTCAAGCTGATCGGGCTGGAGGAAGTCCGGCGCTTTGACAGTGAGGCGGGGCGCTTTACGCTGATCTTCCTTGCGGCGCCGGGGCAAACGAACGTTGCCGAGGTGGAATTGACCCATAACTGGCCGCCTGCCGACGGCAGCGCGCCTGAGATATATGACGGTGGACGGAATTTCGGCCATTTGGCCTATCGCGTGGATGACATTTACGCGACGTGCCAGCGGTTGATGGATGCAGGCGTTACTATCAACCGGCCCCCACGCGACGGTCATATGGCGTTTGTCCGTACGCCCGACGGCATTTCGATCGAGCTGCTGCAAGACGGCAATCTCGCGCCTGCCGAGCCTTGGGCCAGCATGCCCAATATCGGGGCCTGGTAATATGCTTGAGATCGTGCGGGTTCCGGTGCTGTCTGACAATTATGTCTGGTTGGTCCATGAAGCGCAAAGCGGGGAAACCTTGGTGGTCGATCCGGCCGTTGCCGCGCCCGTTCTGGCTGCGGCCGAGATGCGCGGGTGGACAATAACGCAGATTTGGAACACGCACTGGCACCCTGATCATGTTGGTGGCAATGCGGAGATTAAGGCCGCGACGGGATGCATCATCACGGGGCCTGCGGCAGAAGCCGAGCGGATACCGACGCTGGATGTGCACGTGCGCGGCGGGGATGTGGTGCAACTGGGCGACGTGCGGGCAACCGTCATCGACGTGCCCGCGCATACCGCAGGACATATCGCATATCATTTCGCAACCGAGCAGGCTGCCTTTGTCGGTGACACATTATTTGCGATGGGCTGTGGTCGCTTGTTTGAAGGCACTGCCGCGCAGATGTATGACAATATGCGCACGCTTGAGGCATTGGGCGATGATACCGCCATCTATTGTGCGCATGAATATACGCTCAGCAATGCGCGTTTCGCGGTGACGGTGGAGCCGGACAATGCCAATCTTACGCGTCGCCTTGCTGACGTGGTCGCCGCACGCGAACGCGGAGAAGCGACGGTCCCGACCACAATTGCTTTAGAGCGGGCTACCAACCCGTTCATGCGCGCTACCTCGGTCGAGGAATTGGCGGCACGCCGGGCGGCAAAGGATGCCGCTTAAGCACTAATGAAAGTCGCGTGACTTGGGCATGATGCGGACGTCTCGCGGATGGCCATGGCGGGGATAGACAGGCTGGACAAATTCGTCCGACCGGCTGAGTGGCACATTGGCATCATGATCATGCGACAGGCGTTCAAGCTCATGCAAGCGGTCCGTGATATGTGTCGCCATGAGGTGCACCACGCCTTCCTTGCTGCGCTGCACCTCACCTTCGATCACCATTAACCGCGATGCCATAACGGCGCGGCGTTGCCGTTCGAACAGCCGCGACCATAACAACGCATTGGTGACGCCGGTTTCATCCTCAATCGTGATGAAAATGGCATTGCCCTTCCCCGGCCGTTGCCGCGTCAGTACAACGCCAGCGGTTTTAACCCGCGCACCATGTTTCGCCGCATCGGTCTGCGCGCAGGTCAATATGCCCTCGGCCGCAAACATGTCGCGCAGAAACTCCATCGGGTGTCCCTTCAACGACATCCGCGTCATTTGGTAATCCGCCGCAACATGTTCGCTGACGGGCATCACCGGCAGGGCTATTTCTGGTTCCTGTGCCAATTCGCGCGCATCGGCGGCTGCGAACAAGGGCAGCTCATCCGATGGCGTGCGCCGCGCTTCCCACCCGCCCGCACGCCGGTCAAGATTAAGCGAGCGCAAGGCATCGGCATCCGCCAGCAAATGCAAGGCGCGCGCTGGCAATTTGGCTTTGCGCGCCAGCTCCTCCAGCGAAGTAAAGGGTCGTGCGGCCGCAATCGCCACTGCCCAATCCTTGTGAAACCCACCGATTTGCCGGAGGCCAAGCCGCAAGGCACCCGCCTCGATTTCATTATCCCAAGCGCTGAAATTCACATCAATCGCGCGGACATCAACCTGATGATTGCGCGCATCCTGCACAAGCTGGGCTGGCGCATAAAAACCCATGGGCTGCGAATTCAACAATGCCGCCGTAAAAATCGCTGGATGATGGCATTTCAGCCATGATGATATGTAGACCAGATGGGCAAAGGCCTGCGCATGGCTTTCGGGAAAGCCATAGCTGCCAAAGCCCTCAATCTGTTTGTAACAACGTTCGGCAAAATCCTGCTGATATCCGCGCTGCACCATGCCGTTGATCATCTTGTCCTTATATTCGGGCATAGTGCCTGAATTGCGGAAGGTTGCCATCGCGCGGCGCAAGCCATTGGCCTCGTCCGGTGTAAATGCGGCGGCGACCATCGCCAGCTTCATCGCCTGTTCCTGAAACAAGGGGACGCCACATGTGCGGTACAAGATATCGTGCAGTTCATTGGGGTCATGCGGCGGTGCGGGCGAGGGATATTCGACCTTCTCCTCCTTATTACGCCGCCGCAAATAGGGGTGGACCATGTCGCCCTCAATCGGGCCGGGGCGCACAATCGCGATCTGGATGACAAGGTCGTAAAATGTCTTGGGCTTAAGACGCGGCAGCATGTTAATTTGCGCGCGGCTTTCGACCTGAAAGGTGCCGATGCTGTCGCCCTTTTGCAGCATCGCGTAAACCGCTGGGTCTTCGGTCGGAACGCTGTCCAAGCTATAATCTCCGCCGCCTGTCTGCCGCAGCATTTCGAAGCTTTTGCGGATGCAGGTCAGCATACCCAATGCCAATATATCGACCTTCAACAGGTTCAGCGCGTCGATATCGTCCTTGTCCCATTCGATAAAGGTCCGGTCCGCCATGGCGCCATTGTGGATCGGCACGGTTTCATCAAGCCGGTTTTCGGTGAGGACATAACCGCCGACATGCTGCGACAAATGGCGTGGAAAATCGAGCAGCTGGCCGACAAAGGCATGCAGCCTGGCGATGTGCGGGTTGTCTGGGTCAAACCCCGCCTCAATCAACCGCGCCTCGGGCAAGTCCCTGCCAAAGCTGCCCCAGACGGTGCCCGCCAGACGCGCGGTGACATCTTCGGTTAGGCCAATGGCTTTACCAACCTCACGCACGGTGCTGCGCGGGCGATAGTGGATGACCGTGGCGGCAATGCCCGCGCGGTGCCGCTTAAACCGGCGATAGACATATTGCATCACCTCTTCGCGCCGCTCATGTTCGAAATCGACGTCAATATCGGGTGGCTCATCGCGCTCTTCGGATAGAAAGCGCGAGAACAATAAATTGTTGGCCACAGGGTCAACCGATGTGATGCCCAATAAGTAGCAAATCACCGAATTGGCGGCGGAGCCACGGCCCTGACATAAGATCGGTGGGTCTTGCGATCGGGCGAACTGGACAATGTCATGCACCGTCAGGAAATAGCAGGCATAATTTTTCTGGCGCACCAAAGTGAATTCTTCGTCCAGCGCGCGGACCCATTTGGGGGGAAGGCCATCGGGGTGCCGCCGTTCGGCTTCTGTACGCACAAGATGTTCAAGCCAATCCTGCGGCGCCCAACCGCTGGGTACCGGCTCATTGGGATATTCATATTTCAACTGGCTCAGGTCAAATGCGATCTGGTTCAGGAAGCGCGCGGTCTCGGTAATCGCCTCCGGCGCGCGCGCAAATAGCTGTGTCATTTCAGCCGAGGATTTCAGGTAGCGTTCGGCATTGGCCTCCAACCGGGTTCCGGCCTGATCCACCGAAACGCCCAAGCGGATCGCGGTCAGGACATCATGCAGTGGCCGCGCCGCTACATCGGCATAGAGCGCGTCGTTGACCGCAAGGATAGGCACATCGCATTGCTTGGCGCGCGCGCTGCTCCTCAAGCCTGCGCCGGTCCTTGCCGCGTCCATGCATACAGATGCCAAGCCAGACCCTGTCTGGCGCAAGCTTTTTGAGCCTGCGCAATATGTCGTCCAAACATGTGGGCGTGGCTTCCACCAAGCGCAATTTCTCGCCGCCATCGGCATGGTTATATGCGACGGGTTTTTTATGCGGGTTGGTCTCTTCTGCGGTCGACTGCGGCAATATGATCAGGAGCAAATCCTCCAAATATCCGGCCAAATCATCGAAGCGCAATATGCACCCACCCTTGTTGGAACGCATATTCCCGACCGTCAGCAACCGCGTCAGCCGCCCCCATCCTTTGCGGTTTTTGGGATAAGCCACAATATCGGGCGTACCATCGGCAAAGACCAAGCGGCTGCCCGTGACCAACCGGAAGCCCTCCGGAAGCGCATTTTCGGCCTTTGCCTTTTTGACCGCGACCCATGCGCGCACCACACCGGCCACGCTATTGCGGTCGGCAATGCCAATGGCGCTCAGGCCAAGTGCGGCGGCCTGAAGCACCATGTCCGCTGGATGTGATGCCCCGCGCAAGAAAGAGTAATTGGTCGCCGCAACCAGTTCCGCATAAGCAGGGCACTGCGTCATGCGAACAGCCCGTGCAGATACCAGATCGGGGTGTCGGTTTCGGAATATAGGCCATGGCGGAATAGCCAGAAGCGCCGTCCCTCACTGTCCTCCACGCGGTAATAATCGCGCGTTGGGCCGCCTTTGCTCGGTTCATGCCCCGCCTTGCGCCGCCACCATTCGGCGGCAATGCGTTCGGGGCCTTCATAAGCGACAATATGATGCAGGCTTTTGCGCCAGCGGAATTGGCGCGGCGGGCCATCGGGGATAGAGGCCAGCGCCTCAATACGTTGCGGTGTTTCAAACAGGCGGAAGGGCCGCATGGGCGGTTCCGCTTCGGCGGGCTTTGGCCAATCCTTTTGCGGCTGGCCGGATTGCGCGGCGCATTCAACCACGGCGCGTTCGGGGATGTGGCTGTTGCGCTCTTCAAAATAGCGCACGCGGTCACGGCCCAGCCTTACGCTCAACCGGTCAATCAACGCCTCGGTTTGTGCGGACCTGTCGACTTTCGTGTCCAACCCCGCCTGTGAAGGCAGTAAAATATCCGCAGTAGGCACCGTCAATTGGATAAGGTCATAGCCAAATCCGGGGTCAAGTGGGTCGGACAGGGCATCAATGCGTTCGCGGATCAGCCGCATCAACAAGGCGGAGTCGCGCGTCGGTGCGCCGGTATCGACGGCCAGTCGGGCGATATGGCCATCGCTTCGAAACAGGCTGACCTCAAACCGGCGGCCACCTTGGCTGCGGTCATTCAGTTGCGCGGCGGCTTTGCCCGTCAGCGTTGTGATGGTGTCGAGGACATCATTGGTACGCGATATGGGTTCGGCGAAGTTTTGCGTGACGCTGACGACGGGCACATGACGGCGCGGCGTGATGCGGGCATCCTCTTCCTCCAATAGCCGCGCCAGTTTGACGACAGTCGCCTTGCCAAAGCGTGCGGCAAAAGCTTTGCGTGGACGGCAGGCAAGGTCCTGCAATGTTTTGAGGCCAGCGCGGCGCAATGCCTGATGCACCTTGTCTCCGGCATCCAATGCCTCGACGGGCAAGGCGTGTATGGCCTGTTTGGCATAACGTGCCTTGGCCCGCGCGCTGTCGGGTGTGGCGCCGAAGGCAATCTGTCCCGTGAGGCCGTGGCGACGTAACCGTTGCTTTAGGTCCTTGGCCAGCCGGACCTCATCATCGCCAAAGTGGTATGTGCAGCCGGTGATATCAATCAACAGCCCTTGCGGTGGGTCAATCATGCAGGCCGGGCTATAACGCTCGCATCCGTCCGCTAGCCAGCCCAGCAAATCAAGGTCCGCCACTGGATCATGATCAAATACCGCCAGTTCAGGCACGCGGGCACGCGCATCGGCCAGTGCCATGCCCCCGCTTAAACCAAGCGCAAGCGCCGCTGGATCGCATGCCGCCAGCCGCATGGCGCCGCGCTGCTTTTCGACCATCGCGAAAGGCGTATCAGGCGCGGAATCTTTGCTGCGGATCAGCCTCTGTGTCGGTAACAGCGGCAGAAAGACCGCCAGATAGCGGCGTGTCAAAAAAGCTTCGTGTTGCATGATCCCAGGTCACTCGTGCCGCAAAAGATGCTGTGCCACCGCGATGGCGCAGAAGGTTGATGTCAAAGGTTGGAAGGCCAGGCGCATTGCCCGGTAACGGCACCGATGGTGCAGAACATATCCGCCACCGCGTGCTGGCCGCACTTGGCATCGGCACAGCATCGCCGCGTACCAGCAATGCCAACACGCCGCTTTCCGCCGCCGCCAGCGCCAGACGCCGGGTTGATGTCAGGTCAACCATGCGTGCATTGCCATGTGTTTCGAGAATGACGGCGCGCGCCGCCTTTGACCGAATGGCATCGGCCGCAGCGCGCAGGGCATCGCGCAAATCCCCAGTCTGGACCAGCCATAGCTGCGATGGATTGCCGCCCATCGCCGACAGCCCCAGCGGATATAGCCGTCCAGACGTCTGGCGTTCTTTATCGCCTGTTACCCAAAATATGCCCGCATCGCTTTCGGGCAATCGCCATGCCAGCAACAACGCAAAGGCCGCCGCGGCATGTGAGTCGGCCTTTGCCCCACCAAAAAATTCGTGCAGCCCGGCTTGTACTATTCCACCGCGCAAGCGTTCGTCGACCTCAGCCGCGCCTATGGGCAATAAGGGTTGCGACGCATTCGGCTGATATTGTTTCCATGCATTGGGCACAGAAGGAAAAGCCGCTTTTGGTAGAATCGCTTTTATGTTCATGTTTTGTTCCATACTGCATTTTGCAGCAATGTGGAGTCAGCTTTTTTCTCCTGAAATGATTGGGTGGCGTATCACTTGGCGACCTGCATGCGCCGCCCCGATGTTTGCACCATTTTCCAGCCCGGGATTATGCGCCCGGGCCAGAAAACCATGTGTGTCGGGCGAACCTTATTCCCAATAATAAGGCATGCGCTTGCGCGTTCCGGTGACATCTTCATTCAATGTCGCGGCGTCATATAGACGGCCACCGATCATGACCTTTGCGACCTTGTCCGAATTGCGGATATTGGCGCTTGGGTCAGCATCGAGGATCACGAGATCGGCCAACTTGCCCGCGGCGATAGAGCCCACATCCTTGTCATAACCCAGCGAGCGGGCGGACTCGATAGTGCCAGCGGCCAGCGCCTCTATCGGCGTCATACCACCACGGACGAAGGACCAAAGTTCCCAATGCGCGGCAATGCCGGCTTCTTGGCCATGTGCGCCAATGGATACCGGCACGCCAAGCTTGGCAAGCTTATGTGCCTCACGCGCGCTGTTGTCGTCAACATAATCCTCTTCCGGCGCAATTTCGCGGCGGGCATTATTGGCGGCAAGCTCGGTCGGCGGATAATGTTTGGCCATCAACGGATGACGGAACACGTCGGTATGCGACCGCCAATAGGGGTCGCCCGCAGGACCGCCATAGGTCACCACGAGGGTTGGCGTATAACCCACCTTCGACTTGGAGAAGAACTGCAATACATCATCGTAAAAAATGTCGAGCGGGATATTGTGCTCAACGGTGGTGTTGCCATCGGCAATCAAGTTCATGTCCATACCGAACAGTGAACCGCCTTCGGCCACCGAACGCATATTTTCCTGAAGCGCAGCGGCAACGACTTGCTGCCGCTGTTCACGGCGCGGCTGGTTATAGTTTTTGACGCTGTGCGCGCCTTGTGCCTTCAACCGGCGGACATGCGCCAACGCGTCATCAAGGCCGTTAATCTCCGCATATACATCGGCTGACTTGGCCCCATAGACGATCTCGCCTGTCGAGAATGACCGCGGCCCAATGATGAGGCCAGCCCGCTGCATTTCCAACGCTGGAAACACCGTTGCGGCACTGCTCGACGGGTCATGGCGTGTGGTAATGCCCATGGCAAGGTTGAGCATATTTACCCAGTTTTGCTGCGGGGTCATTTCGTCCACGCCATGCGGGCCGTGGGCATGGGCGTCGACGAGGCCGGGGATGATGGTCTTGCCCGTAACATCAACGGTCTTTGCGCCGGCAGGAATAAGGAAGTCACCCATTTTGCCAACCGCTTTGATCCGGTCATTTTCGACCAAGATTACGGCATTGTCGATGATCCCGCCGTCCTTGGCAGCCATGGTCACAACGCGCGCGCCTGTAAAGGCAACGACGCCCGTTGGGCGGTCGGAGGTAACGGGCATCGAAAGCGAAATGCCTTCCTTCGGCGGCGTAAATTTGACGGGCTTTGCATCCTTGGCCAATGGGCCATTGGGGTAAAAAGCTTTGGTCTGCGCCGAGTACAGCGTTGGACCAATGGCCCAATGCAAGGCGTCGCCATTGCGGCTCCAATGCATATAATCCGCGCCGCCGTTGCTGACCTTAACCACGGGAAGCGCGCTGCCCGATGACGACGCAGTCACTTCCTGGGTGCCGGGCATCAACGGCATCACAAAGGCTTCGTAATTCTGGCGGAAGGCAAAGTTGTTGCCGTCGGGCGAGACTTCGTAAATCGTGGTTAGCTCGCCGCTGGCATGGCTTCGCTTGGCTTCGCCGTTCATATCCACGCTGACGAGCATACGCTTGTTCGCGCCCGATTCTGTGTAGAACATCCGGTCGTTGGACGCACCGAAATGCGGTGTGGTTCCCGCCGAGGTGATGCGCGTCGCTGCGCCGCCCATGGCGGGCATACGGTAAATGCCGGCTTGGTCCGAGCGCAAGGGCGAGGTCAGGCCGCCGCCTTCCTGCTTTTCAAAGACGATTGTTTTGCCATCGGGCGAGAAACGCGGGCGGGCATAATGGCCGGGCTGCGCCGTTGCCTTTTTGGGCGTGCCGCCGCTTGCGCTGATGGTGTGGATGTGGCCAAGGCCTTTATCTGTCCAATGCACATACGCAATTGTCTTACCGTCCCGCGACCATGTGGGATAAGCCTCCATCTCGGTCGTTGCCGACGTCAGGCGGCGCGCTGTGCCGCCGCTTGCGGGCTTGAGCCACAATTTACCCATGGTTTCGAACATTATCGTCCGGCCATCGGGCGACGTGACTACGCCGCGCGGCATGTGCGTTTGAAACGCGGCTGGCGCGACTTCAATCGGTGGACGCGGCGGGTCAATCACGCCGCGGGTATCTGAAATGCGGAAGGGAATGACGCTCGATACACCACTGGACCAATCAACTTTGCGAATCTTGCCGCCCGCCCAGAAATAAATCGTCTTGCTGTCTGGCGACCAATCCATATTCGGGTAGACGCCGGTAACGGCCCAGGTTTCTTGCACGTCCTGATCAAGCGCGTCATAGATTTTGCGCTCTTCACCAGTGGACAGGTCCTTCACATAGAGCTTTGACTTGGTCCGTTCGCGACGGACGAAAGCGATCTTCTTTCCGTCAGGCGAAGGGGTTGGGCGCACCGACCCGCCAACACCCGCAACCGCAGTTTCCACCTTGCCGGTATCGATTTCGTAGCTTTCAATGTTGAAAAGCTGACCGTTGGAATCCTGCGCATATTGGAAAATGGGGCCGGGCGTGATGTTGCGCGTGAAGTAGATATGCCTGCCATCAGGCGCAAATATGGGCTCGCCCAATTCCTTTTGATGCTGCTCATTGGGGCGTTTGACCAACAAGACGCCAGCGCCGCCGGAGACATGATAGAGCCACACTTCGCCGGTTCCCAGCGAGCGCCCCGTGGTAAAATGCTTCTTGGCGGCGATGAAGCGGCCATCCGGGCTCCAGCTTGGTTGATTGAGCAAGCGGAAATCCTCTTTGCTCATTTGCCGTTTGTCGGAACCGTCGCGGTTCATGATCCAGATATTGTCGCCGCCACCACGGTCTGATGTAAAGGCAATCCGCGTACCATCGGGCGAAAAGCGCGGCTGTGTTTCAAAGGGCAGACCTTCGGATATGCGCGTAGGCGTGCCGCCAGTTACTGGAATAACGTAGATATCACCAAGCAGGTCGAATGCGATCGTGCGGCCATCTGGGCTGACGTCAAGGTTCATCCACGAACCCCCATCGGTGTCGATGTTGATCTGGCGCACCGTCAGGCCCGGAGGCGCGGCGACATCCCATTTGGGTGCTTTATCATCAGCTGCGGCTTGTGCAAAAACTGTAGCCGGCATGATCGCGGCGCTCATCAACAGAACCGATTTAAGATAATATTTCATGGATAGGCTCCCCTGCCATTTTCTTATGCTTTCAGGCTGATATGCCTAGCGGGCGACCGCAAGCATGTATCGCCGGTTCGATAACCCGAACCCAGCGTTCGGCAAACGACAATCAGAAAGCTGACATGGCAAATAAGACGCAGGAAGCTGTTGGGTATAGCCAGAAAGTCGCACGCAATTGCGTGCGCGCCCGCCAATGATATGACGCAAAAAAAGTGCGCCTAAGGGCCAGATATGCCCTCATGCGCACTTTCTCAAATCAAAACCTACGTTCCAAGCCAGTGTCTCATCCGGATGGGCCGGAGCAAGGCAACTGGCCTGAAGCCGAGGTTTATCGAACGGTTACTGTCACCGCACGGCGGTTCTGGGCCCAAGACTGTTCGTCTGAACCCAATGCAGATGGCCGTTCCTTGCCATAGCTGACGGTCTGGATACGGCTCGCGTCGACACCGATGGAGGTCAGATAGTTTTTGGCCGAGTTGGCACGGCGCTCACCCAGCGCGAGGTTGTAATCGCGCGTGCCGCGTTCGTCCGCATGACCTTCGACGATGGCGCGTGTATTGGGATATTGGGCCAACCATTGCGCCTGACGCTGCAACACGGCCTGGTCTTCGGCATCAACATTGAAACGGTCGGTTTCAAACAGGATGCGGTCGCCGAATGCGCCAACCTGTTGCAGGAAATCTTCCTGACTGCCCGGTACGATCTGACCGGTACCGGCATTGGGATCAGTCGCGTTCTGGCCATAATCAGTGCCTTCTGCAGCTGGGGGCAGAGCCTCGACCTTTTTCTTGCCGCAGCCTGCGACAAGCGCGGTCGATACCAGCAATATGGCTGCCATTTTGATCGTATTTGTCTTCATGATATTTTCCTTCGACTTCGCCCGAATGCGTTTCGGGATAAACATAAGAGTGAAACGTCCTTAAGGCAATACGGGTCCCCATGCTGGGTCTGAACCATCGACTGGCGTGGGCAATTGACGTTCCTTGGAACCCGTAAGGTCCACTTGCCAGATGCTTGTTTTACCACTTCCCTTTGCCGTGCGGAAGAACTGAATGACGCGGCCATTTGGCGCCCATGTCGGTGCCTCGTCCTGCCAGCTATCGGTGAGCAAGCGTTCGCCTGAGCCATCTGGACGCATCGTGCCAACGCGAAAGTCGCCCGCGATGCGGGTGAAGGCAATCAAGTCAGCGCGCGGGCTCCATTCCGGCGTCGCATAGCGGCCGGAACCAAAGCTGATGCGGCGTTGATTGCTGCCGTCGGCGTTCATCACATAGACTTGCTGGCTGCCCGAACGGTCGCTTTCAAACACGATCTGGCGGCCATCGGGGGAAAAGCTGCCGCCGACATCAATGCCGGGCGAGCTGGTCAGCTTTACAGGCGTGCCACTGCCGCTGGCTGCAATTTTATAGACGTCGGTATTTCCCGACACGGCCATTGAATATAATATTGTCTGGCCATCGGGCGACCAACGCGGTGCGAAAGTCGGGCTTGTGGACTGGGTAATCAGACGCTGACGTCCGGCATCAATGTCATAGACGTAAATACGTGGATTTCCGTCGACATAGGACAGATATAAGATCGATTTGTAATTGGGCGAGAAGCGCGGCGTGAGCGCCGTCGACTGGCCATTGGTGATGAAGCGGTGGTTTGCGCCATCCGAATCCATGATCGCGAGCCGCTTTATCCGTTTATTCTTTGGCCCACTTTCGGCGATATAGGCGATACGGCTATCGAAAAAGGGAAGCTCACCCGTCAGCCGCGAATAGATCGCATCGGCGCATTTATGCGCAGCTCTGCGCCATTCGCGCGGCGGCACGTTAAAGCCAAGGCGCGTGGTTTCATTGCCAAAGCCGACATCATATAAATAACAGCCAACGGTCAGGTTGCCATCGCCGCCAACACGGACAAAGCCCTGCACCAATTGTTCAACCGGGCGCGATTTCCAATAGTCAAATTGTGGTGTTGTGACCTCAGGCAAGGTGATGGCCCGCAATCCGTTTGGCCCCTGCGTTTCAAAGACGCCCGATGCGCGCAAGTCAGACGAGATTACCTCAGCTATCTGGCGGCCAAGCGCCACGCTGTTGCCCGCCGCCGTGTCGGCGGGCGCGGGCGCGACCAAAGCGGGTACCGCGATAGAGCGGGTTTTGGAGGTGTCGAATTCGACCAATTCGGGTTCATCTGATGCAGGCGCAGCAGGTGGCGGCGTTTGCGCGATGGTGGCTTGCGTGCCCAAGATGAAAAGCAGGAAAGACGCCAGTTTCCGGTTGCGTGCGAAGAGTGACATATATCTCATTCCTTTATCCCGTAGCGCGCAAACGCAGCGCGTGGGTTTTCCAAACGTCATAATATTCTGGGTCAAGCCCGCTATAAGGCGATGCTGCACGCACCGCTTGCAAGATGCAATCTTTCAAAGGTCCTGCTTGCGGCTGGTTGCTGTCGTTGAGGCCCATCTGCTTGTCAAAGCGGACCGAGTTCAGTTTGCCGGTCGGTTCGAGGTTCAATGTCACAAAGGTTTCGATCTTGTTGATGTCGATGCCCGATGGCGCACAAGCGCGCACGCGGCTGCGGATTTGGCCAGCGATGCTGATACCGACCGAACGGCGCACTTCGGCAGCAGTTTTGGCAGCAGGGGTTCCAACGGCCTTGCCCGCGCCGGGGGCCTTGCCAATATTGTCGATGCTGTCGAGAAAGCTTCGGCTTAGCCCGCCGGGCTTTGCAGGCGTTGTGCCCTTGCCACTGACTGCCGCCGCCTTGGCGGGGGGCTGTTTCACAGGCTCTTTCTTCACCGCGACCTTTGCAATGGGCGGCGCAGTTGCGGGCTTCACAGGCTTCGAAACAGGCTTGGCCTGCGGCTTCTCCACCGGCTTTGCGATTTGCATTATGGGTGTCGGGGCAGGCGGGGGCTCTGCCGGCGCAGTGTCACCTGGGGCAGGCGGCGCAGAATCCTCTTGGATCGCATCGGGCGCGGTGGAAACATCGGCAATTTCGCCCACCAACGATACGGAAATAGACTCTTGCTTAGGCGCGGTCTTTGCAGATGCCAGCAGGCCAAGCGCAAATGCGCCCAGCAAGAGGGCATGGCCGCCAACCGCCACGCCAAGTCCCAGTTTCTCCGCCCGATCCATTGCCATCTTGTTAGCTGTCGTTTGCTGAACCGGTGGTGACTAGGCTCACGCTGTTCAATCCAGCGCGGTTCAATTCGCCCATGACGCGCATCATTTGACCATAGCTGATTGCCGTATCGCCGCGCAGCATGATCTGGCGCGGGGCTTCAGGTGTCTGCGCAGCGGCGATTTCTTCCAACCGTGCCGCAAGCTCTGCGGGCGCAACTTCTGTGCCGTCGATAAAGGTCACGCCATCACGGTCGATTGCGATTTCAATGGGTTCATCCTTTTGATCCAGCGCGTTGGCGCGGCTTTCCGGAAGCTCGACAGGCACGCCTGTCACCAGCAAGGGTGCGGTGACCATGAAGATGATGAGCAAGACCAGCATGACGTCGACAAAGGGCGTGACGTTGATGTCCGCCATCGGCGCGCGCCGGCTCCCCCGCCTGCGCCCGCGTCCGCCACCACCGTTTGATGATGTGTTCATCGCCATGTTTAAACCTCAAGCTCCAATTCGCGGCTCAACGTGCCGTGGAAGCCATCGGCAAAGCGCCCCATGCGGGCTTCATATTGGTTCAGCCGGTGTGAGAAGCGGTTATAAGCGATGACCGCGGGGATGGCGGCGAACAGGCCGATTGCGGTGGCAAACAACGCCTCGGCAATGCCCGGTGCCACAACCGCAAGGCTTGAATTCTGTTCCGCCGCAATCGCCGCAAAGCTGCGCATGATGCCCCAGACGGTTCCGAACAGGCCGACAAATGGCGCAACCGATCCCGTGGTCGCAAGGAAGTTCAAACGATTGGCAAGACGATCGGTTTCTGCGGCAATGGTCGCATCCATTGCGGTAGCAAGCCGCTCGCGCGTTCCGGAACGGTCAATGCTTTTGCCATTGGTCGATAGCCGCCATTCGGCCATCCCTGCGGCAAACACCTTGGCCACGGGCAGGTCGTTCTGGCTATGCGTTTTGGCAAACGCTGCGATGTCGGAACTGCCCCAAAATTCGCGCTCAAACGTGTCGCTCTTCTTGTTAATACCGGACATTTTTACGGTGAAGCTGAGGATGATTGTCCATCCCCAGACGCTGGCCAGCGCGAGGCCAATGATGACCGACTTGACCACCAAATCGGCATCCAGAAACAGTTTTATTGGTGAAAAACCCACATCTTGGGTCGCGGTAAGCAGGTCCATGAATATCCTATTCTGCGTGTCTGTTTATAATGGGCTGGAACGCCGCAACCCATTGCGCAGGTTGCCGGCGCGGTTTGCCGTCTGGTGAAACAAATGCCGCAGTCACCTGCGCCTCGGTGAGTATGTCGTCGCCGCGCATGACGGTTTGATGAATGTCGCAACTGGCCGCGCGCACCGCTTCGACGGTGCTGATGACCACCAAGGCATCGTCAAAATGCGCAGGGCGGCGATATTTGATATGCATTTCGGTAACCGCATAGGCGCCTTGGCCCGCCGCATGCACCGTGCGCTGGTCAATGCCAACGCAGGCGAGCATGTCCGAACGCGCGCGCTCCATGAAGTGCAGATAACGCGCATGGTAGACGACCCCCGAAAAGTCGGTATCCTCAAAATAAACCCGCACAGCAAACAGGTGCTGCGCGCCGTCAAAATGGCCTTGATAGGGAGTAGGGACGGTCATCAATGAAATGCTTAACCGTTGTCGAGTCCGGCGGGAAGAGTTTTTAGTTTGCGTGCGCTCAATTGGTCGCCTGAAGGACTCCGCACAACGTTATGCGTCGAATAATCTGTCCTGTGACCCAGCTGGTGGATTAAGGCCAAGATGCTTCCAGCCCGGCGCATTGAGGCAACGGCCTCGCGCCGTGCGCGCGATCAGGCCCAATTGCAGCAGATAAGGCTCAACCACATCCTCTATTGTGTCGCGCGGTTCCGATAGGCCAGCGGCAAGCGCCTCAACGCCAACAGGGCCACCGCGATAGATATCTGCGATCATGTGCAAATAGCGCCGGTCCATCGCATCAAGGCCAAGCGCGTCCACTTCAAGCCGGTTGAGCGCGCCATCCGCAATTTTGGCGGTGACGACGGGCTCACCTGCAACATTGGCAAAGTCGCGCACGCGGCGGAGCAATCGTCCGGCAATACGCGGGGTGCCGCGCGCGCGCTTGGCAATCTCGTTCGCGCCATCGGGGGCAATGCCCAGATCCAGCAACCGCGCTGCGCGGGTGACAACCAGTTCAAGCTCTGCATGCGTATAGAAATTGAGCCGCACCGGAATGCCGAAGCGGTCACGCAATGGCGTGGTCAGCAACCCTTGCCGCGTAGTTGCGCCGACAAGCGTAAACGCAGGCAAATCGATACGCACCGACCGCGCCGAGGGGCCTTCGCCGATCATGATATCCAGCGCACGGTCCTCCATTGCGGGATACAATATTTCCTCGACCACGGGGCTTAAGCGGTGGATCTCGTCAATGAACAGGACGTCGCCATCTTCCAAATTGGTCAACAACGCCGCCAAGTCGCCGGATTTTGCAATGACTGGGCCGGACGTCGCGCGGAAACCTACGCCCATTTCCTTGGCCACAATCTGCGCCAATGTCGTCTTGCCAAGCCCCGGCGGGCCAAAGAACAACACATGGTCCAATGGCTGTCCACGACCCTTCGCCGCCTCAATAAACACCCGCAAATTGTCCCGCGCCGCGGCTTGCCCGATGAACTCGGCAAGCGTTTTGGGCCGCAAGGCGGCGTCGATATCCTCGGGCCGTTTGTCCGGCGTGGTGAGGCGGTCGTCGCTCATCGCGATGCCCTCTTCAACGCCAGCCGCACCAACGCATCAAGCGTCGCATCGGGGCCAAGCTCTTCTACCGCCAGTGCCACGGCGCTTCCGGCTTCGCCGGGCTTGAAGCCGAGATTGGCGAGCGCAGACATCGCATCTTGTGCGTGGTTGCCGTTCGCGGCGCCGGTTGTCATCAGCTTCGCGCCGCCGCCGATGCCGGCGAGTGCGCCGACCTTATCCTTCAATTCATTTACGATGCGGCTGGCAAGTTTTGGGCCAACACCATTGGCGCGCGCGACCATCGCCGCGTCACCGCTGCCGATCGCGAGGGCCAAGTCCTGAGGTTCAATCGCGGAGAGGATAGCCAGCCCAACCTTGCCGCCTACGCCCTGCACGCCCGTCAACAGACGGAACCAGTCGCGCTCTTCGCGTGTGGCAAAGCCGATGAGGCGCATGTCGTTTTCCGATACCTGCATTTCGGTAAAGACGGTGGCAAAATCATCCGCCTTGCCCAATGACGATAATGTCCGCGCGCTCGCCTGCACCAGATAGCCCACGCCGTTGACGTCGATTACCAGATGGTCAACGCCCGTTTCATCAATGCGTCCATAAAGCTTTGCAATCATGTTGGCGGGTTAGCCGTTCGTTACCAAATCGGCAAGCAAAAGAGAACATCGTGGGAACAGGAAGTTTCATTTCAAGCAGAGGCGCAGAGGACGCAGAGATCAAAAAATGTAACTTCGTGGGCCATATACTCTGCGCTCTCTGCGCCTCCGCGTGAACCCATCAACCCCTGATATGATGGGCATGGGTGATTGCCACCGCCAACGCGTCCGCCGCATCCGGCCCCGCAAGTTTTAGCCCCGGCAACAGGATACGCAGCATGGCCTGCACCTGCTCCTTTTCCGCCTTGCCAGTTCCAACAACAGATTTTTTCACCAACCGCGCGGCATATTCGGTCACGGGCGTGTGGTTGCGCGCTGCACCCAAAAGCACCACGCCACGCGCTTGCCCAAGCTTCAGCGTCGATTGCGGATTTTTGTTGACGAACACTTCTTCGACCGCGGCATAATCGGGACGAAAATGGTCAAGTACGGCCCGCAGTTTCTCGTCGAGCAGCACCAGCCGGCTCGCCAATGGCATTTTGGCGTCGGTTTCAATTTCACCATTGTCGATATGCGACAGGCGGTTGCCTTCCTTGCGGATGACACCCCAGCCAGTGGTCCCAAGGCCGGGGTCGAGACCCAAAATAATCATGACGACATGATCATCCCAGCTTCGCCATCACCTCGTCGGATACATCGAAATTGCCCCAGACGGTCTGAACATCGTCGTCGTCTTCCAGAGCATCAATCATTTTTAGCAGGGTCGCGGCATTGGCTTCGTCCACCTCGACCAGAACTTGCGGTTTCCACGCGAGCTTCGCGCTTTCGGCCTCGCCAAGCGTCGCCTCGAGCGCCTTGGCGACTTCATGCAGGCTATCCATCGCGGTCCAGATGCTGTGTTCGTCTTCGCTGGATTCCACATCTTCCGCGCCGGCTTCCAACGCGGCTTCAAACACGCTGTCGGCGTCGCCTGCATTGATCGGATAGGTGATTAGGCCCATCCGGTCGAACCCGTGGCTCACCGCGCCCGATGCGCCAAGATTGCCGCCATTTTTGCTAAATGCCGTGCGCACATTGGTTGCGGTGCGGTTGCGGTTGTCGGTCAATGCCTCAACGATGATCGCAACGCCGCCGGGGCCATAGCCTTCATAGCGCATTTCATCGTAGCTTTCCGCGTCGCCGCCCGCTGCCTTGTCGATCGCACGCTGGATATTATCCTTGGGCATAGATTGCGCCTTGGCTGCGTTGACGGCAAGGCGCAGGCGCGGGTTCATGTCGGGATCGGGCATGCCCATTTTCGCCGCCACGGTTATTTCGCGCGAAAGTTTGGAAAACTGCGCCGAACGTTTCTTGTCCTGCGCACCTTTACGATGCTGGATATTCTTGAATTTGCTATGGCCTGCCATGGCTCTACTCTTCTCTGGCTAAAGGATAGGATGTCGCGCCCTTACATCAGGCGCACGCCATTGGGCAAGCCATGTGCTTTAACGCAACTTCACCGCAGTCGCTGACGACGTTGCCATCGTCATTTATCCGTCGTCACGCCCTGATCAAGACGGCGACGGGGCGCTGCTGCGGCGCTACGCCAGACCAAGAGCCGATTTGTAAGTATCCAAAATGGCTTCCATTTCCTGACGATCGTCTTGGGTCATTTTGCGTAAACGCACGATCTGGCGCATGATTTTCGCGTCATAGCCTTGGCTCTTGGCTTCGGAATACACATCGCGGATGTCGTCGGCGATGCCCTTTTTCTCTTCTTCCAAACGCTCGATGCGCTCAATGAAAAGACGCAGTTGATCGGCTGCGATATTGCCTTCGGCCATGATATTCTCCCTGTGGTGTTGGTTGGGGCAGAGGCCCCGAATCAAGATGACAGCGCCTTAATGCGAAGGGGCGTTTTTCGCCACGCTTTCCTGCATCCGTTGCAATTGCGCGGGCGTTGCTTCGCTTTGATATTTCGCTTTCCACTCTGCGGCGGGCATGCCGTGGATAAGCGTTCGCGCTTCATCCTTGGTTAGCTGCCCGTCTGCTTCCATCACCCAGTCGGCCAGGCAATTGCGGCAAAAGCCGGCTAGGCCCATCAAATCGATGTTCTGCGCATCATGCCGGTGTTGCAGATGTACGACGAGGCGGCGAAATGCCGCGGCGGCGGCGGCGTCTGAAATGTACGTGTCCTGTTGCATAGCGATGCGCCCTTTCCGTTGTTGATGTGCCACGTTATGGGGAAGGCGAACGTCAAAATCCATATCGCGGAGCCAATTTCATGCAATATCACAAGCCACGCATGCGCAAGGTCCGCATATTGGCGACATTGGGCCCGGCGAGTGACACGCCTGAAATGATCGAAAAGCTGTTCCGTGCAGGCGCAGATGCTTTCCGCGTCAATATGAGCCATGGCGAGCAAGCGGATAAAGCGCAGTTGATTGCCAATATCCGCGCGCTGGAAAAGGCGTATAATCGGCCGACAACCATATTGGTTGATCTGCAAGGTCCAAAATTGCGTGTGGGAAGCTTTGCCGAGGGCAAGGTTGAACTGCACACGGGCGACAGCTTCCGGCTGGATACGGACCCGACGCCGGGGGATGCGCAGCGTGTGCATTTGCCGCACCCCGAAATTTTCGCAGCGTTGGAAGTCAATGCACGGCTGTTGCT
>NZ_JBIKPH010000122.1:0-7459 GCF_044357595.1 Sphingorhabdus sp.
GCTGTAAAACAGCGCTTCCTGCATCACCGTTCGCTCGCCCATCATCAGCATAACTCCCAACTACAGTTACGTTGAATCAGAACATGCTCCCCTCTTCAAGCGGAGTTTTTCAACAGAATAGGGCCGGTTGCGGACAGGAAGCTCTCGGATAGACGAGCGCGCAAAGCGGACAGTCTGCTCACGACAACACTGCAGACCTTCGGGTAGACCTTTAACTACTCCAATAACTCAGCGTGGCTGCATTAATCCTTTTCGGGCGCTGGCGACAAAGATGGCCATCAAAAATCCCCCCGATGTTAGCGCAAGCGGCGTTGGCGCTGTAACAAGCCCCAGCCATGATGCGGATCCCCATATCAGCGTCACCGACCCTACGCCAGAAAAGGGAATATTACCGGCATCGCGGCTGAGCTGCAACATCATCTCGTCATAATATTTCCAATGGCGGATCGATACTGCAATCAGCAGCGCCAGAGCCGCGAGCAGTCTGCCCATGCTGCTTCTTATGATGCCCGTCCGGCGCGATCGGCCAGGAAATCACAACGATGAGTTGCGCCAAGCACGTTTGTCCGGCAACATTGCTCTCGGATGCGACGGATCGACCGTCTATCTGCGGAATGTCGGATAATTCGATTGCAGCTGCCGCAGTGCGTGCCTCATGTTGTGACGGCGGACCCTTGCCAGGGCGCGGCGGTGCACTGATTTGGCGGCACCGGCGAAAAAAGGGGAGAGGCAGATGTTTTCACTGACAGGAAAGGCCATTGTCGTGACCGGCGGGGGCAGAGGGATCGGCCGGGGAATTGCCCGCGCCTGCGCCCGTGCCGGAGCCGATGTCGTCATAACCGGACGCTCGCCCGAACCGCTCGCCCGGACCGCTGCGGAACTTGCGGCCATCGGCGCCGAACATCTGGTCGTGCCCGGCGACATCACCGCGCTCGGCGCGATCGACGAGATCGTCAGCGCCGCGCAGGAGCGTTTTGGCACGATCGCGGGCTGGGTCAACAATGCGGGCAGCGCCAATACCGCGGACGTCGGGCCCATGATCGAGATCGACGAGGGGCAGTGGGACCGGGTTGTCGACCTCAATTTCAAGTGGACGTTCTTTGCCATGCAGGCGGCTGCGCGGGCCATGGCGAATGACGGCGGCAGCATTGTCAACATCACCTCGCGCAGCGGCTCCCAGCCTGGCCCGATGATGGCCCAGTACGGGGCGGCCAAGGCGGGAGTAGACAACCTGACCGCCACGGCCGCGGTCGAATGGGGGCATCTCGGCATCCGGGTCAATGCGATTGCACCGGGCGTGGTGCTCACCGAGGAATCGTCCTCGATGTCCAGCGCGGCCCGCCGCCGCCGCCAGGTGGAAACGGTGCCGCTCCAGCGGCTGGGCCATGTCGATGATATCGGGCCGCTTGCGGTCTATCTGCTGTCCGATGAAGCTGCGTGGATTTCGGGAAGCGTGATCCAGGCCACCGGCGGAAGCCGCATCCCGGTCGGCCTGCTGACCTACCTGTATCACAAGAACAAGGACATCGAGGTTTGACAGGCGCAAGGAGTCTGGCCTCGTTGGAAAGCAGCTTGGCCTGGCGCCGCCCCGCCTGAATGGCCCTGCATCAGCGCGGGTGCAGCTTGGCCAGGGAAATTCGGTATAACCGCCGAATCGCTTCCCCATAAGCTGACAGTTGTACAACTCAGTTTAAACTTCCATTTGCCCAATCAGCGGGCAATTCGCGTCAGTCACGCGATGTTACATGCCAGCGATAGAGACGACCCCAAATAGTAACATGCGTTAAACTTAGAACACAGTTTCAGCGTTAGGGCCATGGGGAGCGGGAACCAAGCTCGGGTTTACTCCAAGCTGTTTATAAACCAGTGCGATTTATTGGACTGCGAAGCTGACGATATGGGATTTTTAGGCCGGCACAAGAAAAGTGAATGTCACACTCGCAGGATCAATCGCGGCCGAGACATGCATTTCGCCAATCCGCCCCATCAACGCGCCGATTAATACAGAAGGTTCCTCGGCATCTACCTGATACAGCGCTTTGAATTCACCCAAGTCTTTACCGGACGCATCAAGAGATCGAAAAAATTGCCCGCTGTTAAAACCTGGTACGGCGAGAACATCTGCAATGTGCTCGTTGAGATACCAAGAGACATACTCCTCTTCTCGACCTGGCAGAGATTTCGAGCTTACCAGAAGCTGTTGTTGGGATTTCATATTCAACTCCTGCAAAACCTGCCGCTTGGACGCAAGCGACTGCTGGTAAACAACAAGTAGCGAAATATGCTGTTAGTTTAGGCTTGTCCAGCAACATAGTCGTGATAGTTGATCGCCAAGGTGCATAAACATGCATATGTCTGTCAGAGGCTTGGGAGGGGGTGTCGAAATGAATAAGGCCGTCGCCGTGCCGATTAACGCAGGCCCCTATAAAACAGCGTTAGAAGGTTATTCGGTGTCACTTTCGGGTGCCGCGCTTATGCGTGATGCCGAATTGGCGACGGGTTTGTCCGATTGGGGGGGGCGCCGCTGGGATGAAGACGCATTCCGCCACGACTTTTCCATACTTTGCAATGCGATCGAAGCGACTGGGCAAGTGTCGCCGCATGGGCGTGACCGCACGCACAGCCGCCTGTTCACGATGCTCGTATCGCGGCTCCGTTATATTTATGCCCGCAACGCGACAAGCGGGGTTCAGGATCAGGCGATCGTTGCCCCGTTGATCGGAACAGGCCTACCAAGAGCCGGAACGACCTTCCTGCATGGATTACTGGCGCAAGACCCAGCCAATCGCGTGCTGCGTTCCTATGAAGTAGCAATGCCAGCCCCCTTTCCTGCACCGGAAGATGACCAACGGAACGCCTTGTTTCAGAACATTCTGGGCTTTCAGGGTCTTCTGGATAGTTCAATAGCCGCCATTCACCCGCATTATTCCGATCAGCCAGACGAGTGTATTTTCGCCCAAGAAGGCGACTGCGGTTCGCTTTACAGCGTTTACTGGAATGTCCCAGAGTATCAGGCGATCATTGCTGATAAGAATAATAGCGCCTTTCGCTGGCAAATAGGCGTCATGCAATATCTTCAGGCGATCAAGCCCGGTGGCCGCTGGGCCCTCAAAGCGCCCGGACACTTGTTTTGCTGGAAGGAAATGCGCATGGCCTTCCCCGATGCGAAACTTTATGTGAACCATCGCGATCCCGGCAAGGTTATCCCATCAATCGCCAGCCTGTATTTGGCGCTGCGCAAGGTGTTTTCTGATACAGCAAGCGATCCCAAGCTCGTCGGGCCGGGCCAGCTTTCGGCATGGTCCTTTGCGATGAATGCTTATCTCGACATGCGTCTTGGCGATGGCAAGGACGAGAACATTGCCGACATTCATTTCGCCGAACTGACTGCGCGGCCAATCGAAACCGTTGCTGCGCTTTATGACCAATTCAATATCAGTTTCAACGGTGCCGCGAGGGAAGCGATGCTCAGGTACCTTGACACAGACCATCACGGTAAAGGTCCGGCACGTATTTATACACTTGCTGAATTTGGACTTGATGAAAACGCCATCGATGCTGCCTTTGCGCGTTACATAAATCATTTTGGCATTAAGCGGGAGAACCGGGCATGAGCAATACAATAGCAAATCCGGGACAATTTGCAGCGGAACGTGCCGTAGTCGCGATGTGGGAAGACCAACGCGTAAAGGCGGCGCGTGCGTTGGTTGAACGGCTCTTTACCATGGGCTTTGCCGATCGCCTGCCAGAGGCATCCCGCCCTTTGCTTCCAGCGTTCTGCGATGAGTATGCCACAAACTGGCTGTTCAAGGCGGCAGCAAGCGACGCCCAGCACCCCCGCTTTGTGCGCAACTTCATGCCTGCACACCACTGGTTCAGCCATGACGTGCCAGGCGCGCGGACCGGCGGTGACAATCCTGACAATTGCTATCGGTTGGCGGGTATTGCGCACGGCACCGCCTATCGGATCACGGGGCGCATTTTTGATCAAAAGCCCGCCAACATCTCGTTCACGCTGACCGCGAATTACGGAACGTCGCGCACAATCTATACCCTAGAAGACCATGACATGGTGTTTAACGAGAACGGCGAATTCGTCATCACTATTGACGATCAGCCTGCGAACGGGCGAGTTAACCACCTCACCACTACGCCCGAGGTTAAGTTTCTATTCGTGCGCGATTCTATGATGGACTGGGCCGCCGAAACGCCACTGCAACTCGAGATTGAACGCCTTGGAGCCGCAAAGGCAGCTCCGATCAGTTTGGATGAAATGGCGGCGCGCGCGGCTTTCCGCATGGCAGACGATTTTCACCTATACTTCTGGTTCCAAAATGTCTGGAGCGGTATCGCTCCCAACACCATCATTCCGCCGACTACTAACCGTGGAGGAGGGGGGTTGGTCACTCAGGCGTTGTCACTTGGCAATTTCGAACTTGACGAAGATAACGTCGCCATATTGGAGTATAACCCTGCTGGCGCGGGTTATGTCGGAGTACAATTGACCGAATGGCTCTATCGTTCGCTCGACTATCACCGGCGCCAATCGAGCTTGACTGCAACGCAATCGTCTGTCGACAGTGACGGACTCGTCCGTGTCGTAGTCGCGAGGCAGGATCCGGGCGTTGCAAACTGGCTGGATACCGGCGGCGTGCAAAAGGTATTTACTATACTACGCTGGCAGGCTTTGGCTGAAGAACCTGCCAATGGCTCGCCAGCGGCAGCGCTGAAGATGTCGACCTATAGCCAACTGATGAAAGATCTGCCCGCGGATACAGTATGGGTCGATGCAGACCAGCGTAAAGCTAGACTGGAGAAGCGCATCGCGTCCTATCAACGCCGCATCGACAATTGAACCAATTGATTATGACAACACAACAAAGTTAAATCGCCATAATCAGCAAGGAGACTAACGAGATCTCGAAGGCTTCCGATGCTGCGCGGATAGCAGCTGCCATTGCCACAGTTGCAGCGGTTCTGTTTTGCCCCCAAAAATGGTCATTTAAACTTCTATATGGGTGCTCCGAGAACCACCGCTTTATTGCAAATCGTCCCCTTCAATGGGTCCCGATACAATCGCGGCTGGAGCAGGGAACGCCAACCCTTTCCGAAAAAGCATGGCGTCGTCGCCAGGATCGGCCCGCTCGCCTCTTATGAACTGGTGAAAAAGAGGTGAGCGCTAGCAGGCAATGCAAACAAAGCTGTGGCTTGCCAAAAACGATAATCAGAATACTAAGTTAGATCTTAATACAGCCAGATTCCCCACATGAGGATAACCGAAGATGATCGAATTGCCATCCTGCCGACTGCCACTGAAAATCGAGGAAATCACGGCCGAATGGCTGACATCTGTATTATGCGACCGCTATCCAGGCACCGTGGTGCGCGAAGCGCACATTGGTACCGTCATCGCCGGAACTGCTACTAAGGTGCGGTTGCTGCTGAGCTACAACGAGGCCGGACACCAGCACCTTTTGCCTCCGACAATGTGGCTAAAGGGCGGCTTCATCAGGCATGATTACACATACGACAATTCGTTCGTGAACGAAGCCAAGTTCTTTGGTACCTGGGGCCAGAGGCTCGATCTAAACAAACCCAAGGCCTATTGGTCAGATTGGCAAGACGGGGTCCAGGGGCTTGTCCTTCTTGAAGACCTAGCGGCCCGTAACGCCACATTCGGTGACGCTTCGAAGGGCATGATCACGATCGACCAGCAGGCGCAGGCGTTGGAAATGCTTGCAAGAATGCATGCCAAGTGGTGGGAATCACCGGAACTTAAGCAACTTAAGAACTTCTCGACTGCCTGGGAAGCCGCGAGCGACATCGTGATGCAGATGCTGCGCCCCGAATACTTTGAAACATGTATCCATCATCGTCGCTGCCAAGCCTATGTTGGTCCCTATCGCGACCGCGATAGGGTCGTGGCCGGACTGCGCACCCAGTGGGCACGTGGCCGCGAAGTGCCGCAAGTATTCTCCCACGGCGATGCGCACCTGGGCAACATGTTCTTCGAGCCCGACGGGACGCCGGGTTATCTTGACTGGCAGTCGTGGCAGGAAGGGCCTTACATGCACGATGTCGCCTACTCGACGATCGGCAACCTCAAAGTGGAGGACCGGCGCCACGCAGAAAAGGATTTGATCGCCGGCTATCTTGCGGCGCTGTCTGCAAATGGCGTAGCCAATCCGCCGTCGTTTGAGGACGCTTGGTCTGCCTATCGTCGCCACGCTATGCATGGTTTTATGTGGCCATTTACGCCCGAGGAGATGCAACCGATCGAGATCGTGACCGCAGAAGGTGATTGCTTTGGCGCGGCGGTGAGCGATCTAGATACGTTCGGGGCGCTCGGCGTGTGATCCGGCGCTTCGACACCGAGAATGGCTTTGGCGCGTGGGTGGTCGAAATCCTGGGTGCGCGTAACCTTCGCGAACTGGGCGGCTATCGCATGGCGGACGGACGAAGGGTGAAGCAAGGCATCATCTATCGCGGCGGACACCCCGGAGGGATTACCTTGGCAGACCTGCCGCAACTTCACGCGCTCGGTCTGTCGGCCATCGTCGATTTGCGAACCAGCGAGGAACGCTCCGACCTACCGTTTCCCGAGAGCCTAACCAGCAGATTGCAATACTGGACTCGGGATTATGAACTTAGCCGTAGCGATATTGTGCGGATACTGCGGGATCCCGTCACCAATGCCGCTACGATGCGCTTGCATTTGATCGAATCCTATCGCCAGCTTGCCAACGAGCAGCACGACGGGCTTGCCGCGGCGCTGCGACTGCTGCTTGAGGGCAAGGCACCGGTCCTGATCAACTGCACTGCCGGCAAGGATCGCACGGGCGTTGTCTGCGCGATCTTGCTCGCAGCACTAGGGGCGGATCACGAGCTGATCCGGCAGGATTACGCATTGACAGAACGCCTGCATGACCCGTCGGGACAGCTCTTCCACATCGATCCGGACGGTCCGTTTGCTTATCTCTTGGAAGTCGATCCAGAGGTCTGGCGGACGATGATGCGGTCTGACCCAGCCTATATCGACGCAACATTTGCTGCGATAGAAGAGCGGCACGGCGATATTGGTGGCTATCTGAAAAGCGCCCATGGACTTGATCCGACACAGATCGATCGGTTGCGCAGCCTTGTGCTGGAAGACTAACGGACCATTAGCAGTTGTCAGAGCAAATGCATCCGTTCGACCGCGGCCGATATTTTGTGCGGTTTTCAGGGATTTTCTGCACAAAAATTGCCTCAATCTGCAAACGGCTGATCGAGGCATTGCGACAACATTATAGCAAGGTCAGGCCGGACAGATCGCTGGGCTACCGTCTACCTGCGCCAGAGGCCTATCCTTGGCCAGTGCCGTCCTCCGGTTCCGCTGCGCTCCACCTTCGGCCAACACTGGCCAAGGAGGCGATCATGCGCTAACAAACAGGTCGAACCACTCAGTGGGGGCCGGTCA
>NZ_JBIKPH010000026.1:0-20764 GCF_044357595.1 Sphingorhabdus sp.
ATGTTCCGCGAGGAAGTCGAGACCCGCAAGGTCATGGCTGTGCCGGCGATCTACCTAAATGGTGAACTTTTCGGTCAAGGCCGTATGGACCTGTCGCAAATCATGGCGAAGCTGGACACAGGGACCGTTGCCCGCGCGGCTGAGAAGATTGCTGCGAAGGAGCCGTTTGAGGTTCTTATTGTTGGCGGTGGCCCTGCTGGCGCTGCCGCAGCTATTTATACGGCGCGCAAGGGCATTCGCACCGGCGTGGTCGCCGAACGCTTTGGTGGCCAAGTGCTCGACACAATGGGTATCGAAAACTTCATTTCGATTCAGCATACGGAAGGCCCAAAGCTCGCCGCGCAGTTGGAGCAGCATGTCCGCGAATATGATGTCGACATCATGAATCTGCAGACAGCCGCTGAACTCATCCCTGCCGGAGCCGACGGGCTGCACGAAATAAAGCTGGCAAGTGGCGCGTCGTTAAAGGCACGCACGCTGATCCTTTCGACCGGCGCGCGCTGGCGGCAAATGGGCGTCCCCGGCGAAGAGGAATATCGCAACAAGGGCGTGGCCTATTGCCCACATTGCGATGGTCCATTGTACAAGGGCAAGCGCACGGCAGTAATCGGCGGCGGTAACTCTGGCGTTGAAGCCGCAATCGATCTTGCTGGAATCGTCGCCCACGTCACATTGATCGAATTTGACTCCCAATTGCGCGCGGACGCTGTGTTACAGAAAAAGCTGCGCAGCTTAACGAACGTCGATATCATAACGTCGGCGCTGAGCACGGAAGTGATTGGCGATGGTGAAAAGGTTCAGGCCTTGGTCTATACCGACCGGAACACAGACACATCACACCGCATCGATCTAGACGGTATATTCGTTCAGATTGGTTTGGTCCCCAATACTGAATGGCTGAAGGGTCCACTCACTTTGTCGCCGCGCGGCGAAATTGAAGTGGACGCACATAATGCAACGAACCTGTCCGGCGTATTTGCCGCCGGGGATGTCACGACGGTTCCGTATAAGCAGATTATCGTTGCCATGGGCGAAGGGACAAAGGCTGGTCTGTCGGCTTTCGATCACATCATCCGGCATTGATACGAGACCCGATGGTAAATCCCATCGCGCCGTGCAGTTTGCGCGCATTCACCCGCTGTATCCTTAAGAAAGACTACATTCGTCGAAAAATACTGGTCGATTGCAGTTAGTTTCGCCAACGGGTAAAGAGAATTGATTTCCGTCCCCTCCCCCACTCGGTGAAAAAATGCACAAGCCTATCATTCTCTCTTTGATGTTCTGTGTTGCAGCATGTGGTGGCAGCGGCGATGAAAAGCGCGAACGTCCGGCGCCATTGGTGACAGTCGGACCAGCAGTCTCAAATCAATTCTCGGATAATTACGTCGCCATCGGCACAGCTAACGCCAACGAACAAGTATCCGTGCGCGCACCGGTTACCGAACGGATAACGCAGCTTGGCTTTTCCGATGGGGATTATGTCCAAAAAGGGCAGATGCTTGCCGTGCTCGCACAAGGTCAGGAAACCGCCTCTCTCGCCAGCGCGCAGGCGCGGGTTCGCGAGACAGAGCAGCAGCTAGCGCGTATCACCGAACTCCACCGTCGCGGCTTTGCAACCAACGCAAGTTTGGAGGCCCAAACAGCTTCAGCCAGCGCAGCAAAGGCCGTTGCAAATGAGGCGCGCGCCTCGATTGGCGACCGCGTCGTCCGTGCGCCATTCTCCGGCCAAGTGTCGCTGCGGCGCATATCCATTGGCGCTGTCGTTAGCGCGGGTGACGAAATCGCGGCCGTAAGTGATCTCAGCTCCATAAAGTTGGACTTCACCGTTCCCGAGACAATGCTTGCAAATGTTCAGATTGGGCAGCAGATTACTGCTAGGGCGTCTGCCTATCCCGACTATGTCGTATCCGGAAAGATTATGGCAATTGATCCGGTAATTAACCCGCAAACCCGAACAGCTACGTTACGTGCAATATTGCCCAACCGCGATGCTTTGTTGAAACCCGGCATGCTGCTTTCGGTAACGATCACCTCAAAAACGCGCGTCGCCCCAGCGGTTCCTGAGCTTTCGTTGGTTCGGGAAGGCGACACCAGTTTTGTCTACATCATGGGGGCGGATTTCAAGGTTAAACGCATGCCTGTTACAACAGGTGCGCGCGATGGCAATCTTGTCGAAGTCATTAAAGGACTAAATGTTGGCGACCGGATTGTAACCGAGGGCGTCGTGAAGCTCTCTGATGGCGCGACTGTTCGCACGGGCAAAGCCAAAAGCAGCGACCCATCGAACAAAGCACGTTGACACAGCTTTGACATGAGCATTTCTGACATCTCCGTCCGCAGACCGGTATTTGCCGGGGTTATCGCCATACTTATGGTACTGGTCGGGATCGTTGGCTTTTTGAATTTGCCAGTGCGGGAATATCCTGACACCGAACCCCCAATCGTGTCTGTTGAGACGGCCTATACTGGCGCAGCGGCAAGCGTTGTGGAAACACGCGTAACTCAAGTTCTCGAAAACGCGCTTGCCGGAATTGAAGGTATCCAAACAATCACATCGCGTTCACGCGATGGTAAGTCTGACATTACCATCGAGTTTGCGCCCGGTCGCCCCGTCGATAGCGCGGCCAATGATGTGCGCGACCGCGTAGGTGGCGTGGCGGATGATTTGCCTGAAGAGGTTTTGGCACCCGAGGTGCGCAAAGTGGACGCCGATGCATCGCCGATCCTGTTCCTCGTTGTATCCAAACCGGGCTGGTCGCGTCTTGAATTGAGCGATTATGTAGACCGCAATCTCGTCGACCGCTTTTCGGCTATCAACGGTGTAGCCCGCATTTTTGTAGGCGGCGAAGCGCGGCCATCAATGCGTATCTGGCTTCAGCCTGACCGGCTGGCTGCGCTAGGATTGACCCCGCTCGATGTTGAAAATGCCTTGCGTAGCCAGAATGTCGAGTTGCCCGCCGGGCGTTTAGAATCTACCGACCAAAACGTCACGCTTCGGGTCAGCCGCCCCTTTGGAAACGAAGCCGAGTTTCGGCAGTTGGTGGTCGCCCGAGGCGCTGACGGGTCGCTGACGCGTCTATCCGACGTTGCGCGGGTCGAAACAGGTCCAGAAAACCCGTATGCGGCATTTAGACTAAACGGCGAGTCAGCCTTAGGCTTAGGCATTGTGCGCCAGTCAGGGGCAAACACCTTGGCCGTGGCGGAAAGTGCCAAGGCGCTCGCAGAGCAGATTAAGCCTGCGCTCCCGCGCGGCATGACGATTTCCGTCGGCTCCGACGATTCGCTGTTCATCGGCAAGGCCATCAGTGGCGTCTGGATAACTCTGGTTGAAGCAGCAGCACTGGTTGTTCTGGTCATTTTCCTGTTTTTGGGCAGTTGGCGCGCGACTATTATTCCGGCGGTTACCGTTCCGATCTGCCTTCTTGCGACCTTTGCCGTGTTGTGGATGTTAGGCTTTTCCATCAACTTACTCACCCTTTTAGCGCTCGTTTTGGCCATCGGCTTGGTTGTCGACGACGCCATTGTTGTGCTTGAAAACGTCTATCACCGGATCGAGCAGGGCGAGCCGCCTTTGGTTGCTGCAGTAACCGGTACGCGACAAGTCGCTTTTGCGGTCATTTCGACCACCATCGTTGTTTGCGCGGTATTTGTGCCAGTGATGTTCCTTGCGGGTCAAACAGGGTTGCTGTTCCGCGAGTTGGCGGGCGCGATGATAGCTGCTGTCGCCTTTTCCGGTTTTGTTGCACTTAGCCTTGCTCCAATGCTGTGTTCGAAATTGCTAAAGCAAGAGAAGCGCGGACGATTGGCATCATGGATAGATGACAAGTTTCAGGGGATTGAGCACCGTTATTCCAACCTGCTTGCGCGCGCCATTGCAAAGCCACTGGTTACACTGCTGGGTATGCTTATATTTTTAATGGTCGCTGGGCTCTTGTTCACGACGGTTCAGTCCGAACTTGCGCCAGCTGAAGACGTAGGCATCCTCAGCGCCAATATAGCCGCACCCGAAGGCACTGGTTACGAGGCCATGGACAGATATATGCTGCAAGCGTCCGAACCATTGCTCAAATTGTTGGACAAGGGCACTGTTCGTTCCGTGATCCAGCGGACGCCTGGCGGCTATTCGGCCAGTGACGATTTCAATTCAGGCACGTTCATGATTTTCCTTAAGCCTTGGGAGGAGCGTACCGAAAAAACCGAAGATGTGGTCGCACAGGTCAATAAGGCCCTCGCCGAGTTGCCTGCGGTGCGGGGCAACGCGTCAGTTCGTTCCTCCATTGGGCGCGGTCGGAGCCAGCCACTGAATTTCGTCATTGCCGGTGCGACCTATGAATCACTTACCGTTGCACGCAACCGGATATTGGCAGCAGCAAGTCAAAATCCCGGAATTGTGAATCTCGACTCAGATTATAAAGAAACCAAGCCACAGATGGAGATTCAGGTCGATACCGCGCGCGCTGGCGATCTAGGCGTATCGGTAGCCGATGTCAGTCAGGCGCTTCAATCGCTGCTGGGGTCGCGCAGGGTTTCAAACTATGTGGACCGTGGCGAAGAGTATCGCGTCATCATACAGGCGGACTCGAAAGATCGTGCCACAGCGGAAAATCTTGCCGCGATTCAATTACGAACGCGCGATGGCGCGCTCGTTTCTTTGGCCAACGTGATCAAATATACTGAAACAGCCGGCGCACGCGATTTAGGCCGCTTCAACAAACTGCGCGCCATTACTCTATCGGGCGGTCTGGCACCCGGCTACTCCATGGGTGAAGCGCTGGCATTTCTCGAAGAACAAGCTGCGGCATCGCCAGAGGTACTGGCCGTTGGCTATCGCGGTGAAAGTCAGGCGTTCAAGGAAACGGGCGGTTCCATTATCATAGTCTTCTTCCTGACCATTCTTCTCGTCTATCTGGTGCTGGCGGCTCAGTTTGAGAGCTTTGTGCATCCGATCACGATTATCACGACAGTGCCCCTAGCTGTCGGTGGCGGCATCATTGGGCTTGCCCTCACTGGGATGACGCTGAACCTATATAGTCAGATAGGTATTGTGATGCTCGTCGGGCTGGCCGCAAAAAACGGGATTTTGATTGTCGAATTTGCCAATCAATTGCGTGATGAAGGTCTGGAAATTCTCGACGCGATTCAGCAGGCCGCTGCGCGCCGCTTACGCCCAATTTTAATGACGTCCATCGCTACCGTGTTCGGCGCGATACCCTTGGCAATTGCCAGCGGTGCCGGCGGCGCGGCGCGGTCCGCAATCGGCGTAGTTATTGTCTTCGGTGTAACGCTCGCGACGCTCATTACTCTTGTGCTCATTCCGCTGATTTATGCGCGCCTCGCCAAATTTACCGGCTCACCCGAAGCAGTATCACGCCGACTTGCGCAAGAGATGGAAGCGCAAGAGCATCCTTCCGCTTGATACCTGCTTTACGCTAAGCTTAGCTAGGTATTTCAATAACTTCGTAGAACATTTCGTCACTTCTTAAAATGTTAGTCTTATCTGCGGTTTTGCCTCGAGCAAAAGACACAGGGAGCGGACATGCACAAGAATATGGTGATTTTCGGGACGCGGCCCGAAGCGATTAAGCTTTTCCCTGTTATTGATGCTTTAACCCGATATTCAGACATGCGGACTGAAGTTCTGGTGAGCGGCCAGCATCGACAAATGCTAGATCAATTTCTGGCGATCAGCGGGATTATGCCGGATTATGACCTTGACCTGATGCAGCCCGGCCAGTCGCTTGATGCGCTCACCGCGCGGCTGCTGGAGGCAATTGGTTCAGTGCTTGATACCGCCAAACCAGACCGCGTCATCGCTCAAGGTGATACGGCAACAGCCATGGTGGGCGCGCTGGCCGCTTATTATCGCAAGATTCCAGTGAGCCATGTCGAGGCTGGGTTGCGCAGCCGCGACATCTACAGGCCGTGGCCCGAGGAAGTTAACCGCAAAATCATTGGCACTATTGCTGATCAGCATTTTGCGCCGACTGCTGTTTCAGCAGAGGCGTTGCGTTCGGAGGCGGTTCCAGCGAACCGTATTTTTGTGACGGGCAATACCGTGATTGACGCACTGCATTGGGTGACGAAGCGCATCGCGCAAAACCCATCTTTGGCCAACAGGCTCGCGCCGCTTGAGGCCCGTTTTCGTAGCCGCAAGATCATAGGCATTACCACGCACCGCCGGGAGAATTTCGGAAACAGCATGGGCAATATCGCTGCGGCTATCACGGCCATAGCAGCACGCGACGATGTGGCATGTATCTTCCCCGTACATATGAACCCGAATGTCCGTACGATAATGGATGCTGCATTGGGAAATTTACCAAATGTCGCGCTCATCGAGCCGCTCGATTATCCGAATTTCGCCCATCTTTTGTCGATTAGTCACATCATGCTTACCGACAGCGGCGGCGTTCAAGAAGAGGCACCAGCGCTTGGCAAGCCTGTGCTGGTACTTCGTGACACTACCGAGCGCCCTGAAGGCATCACCGCAGGCACCGCAAAGCTAATTGGCACGGATAAACAGAGGATTATTTCGGAAGTTTTCAATCTTTTGGACGATGATGCCGCTTATTCCGCCATGGCGCGGGCACATAATCCGTTTGGGGATGGGTACGCCAGCCGGCGCATAGCTGAGATTGTCTGGAATGCACGTCGACAAGATCATCTATTACCTGCTTAGTATCGCATAGCCCTGCCGCAACGCTTGTTCCTGACCAAATAACGTCATAAGGCGCTGCTATTCTAAAGCCGTCTGAAAGAGGGATATCCAATGAAGATTGCAATGATCGGTTCGGGCTATGTCGGCCTTGTGTCTGGTGCGTGCTTTGCGGATTTCGGACATGAAGTTGTCTGCGTGGACAAGGATGCGGCAAAGATCGACCGGTTGAACGCGAACATCATGCCGATTTACGAGCCCGGCTTGGACGCATTGGTTAAAACCAACGTAGACGCTGGACGGCTGAGCTTTTCAACGGATGTACTTCGGTCAGTCAAAGGATGCGACGCTGTTTTCATAGCCGTTGGCACGCCGTCGCGCCGCGGCGATGGCCATGCGGATCTGAGCTATGTGTACGCCGCTGCCGAGGAACTGGCCAGCGCCATAGATCCGCGTACGGTTGTCGTGACCAAATCTACCGTTCCTGTGGGCACTGGCGACGAAGTTGAACGCATCATTCGCGAAACCAACCCACAGCTTGAGTTTGCAGTCGTATCAAACCCCGAATTCTTGCGCGAAGGCGCTGCCATTGGTGATTTCAAACGGCCGGACCGCATCGTCGTAGGCAGCGACGTTGAGTGGGCGCGGGACGTCATGCGGGCTGTGTATCGTCCGCTGTTTCTCAACGAATCGCCTTTATTGTTCACCAGCCGTCGTTCGTCCGAGCTCATCAAATATGCCGCGAACGCATTTTTGGCGACGAAGATCACCTTTATCAACGAAATGGCGGATCTGTGCGAGAAACTGGGCGCCAATGTGCAAGACGTATCACGCGGCATCGGCCTTGATAATCGCATCGGGTCAAAGTTCTTACACGCGGGTCCTGGCTATGGCGGCAGTTGCTTTCCCAAGGACACGCTGGCGCTTCTCAAAACCGCTCAGGACCATGAAACGCCCGTTCGGATAGTTGAGGCTGTCGTGCAGGCCAATGACCTTAGAAAGCGCGCTATGGGCCGCAAGATCATCACCGCACTGGGCGGCGATGTGCGGGGCCTGAAAATTGGTCTGCTTGGCCTGACGTTCAAACCCAATACAGATGACATGCGCGATGCGCCGTCCATTGCGATTGTTCAGACCTTGCTTGATGCCGGCGCAATTGTGCATGCACATGACCCCGAAGGCATGGAGGAGGCCGCAAAAATTCTTCCCGATGTCATCATGGCCAGCAGTGCCTATGACGCCGCGCAAGATGCACATGCGGTGGCCTTGATTACCGAATGGGACGCATATCGTGCGCTTGACCTCAAGAAACTGCACGCCGCGATGGCGGGCGATGTTCTTGTGGATTTGCGCAACATATATGGCACCGAAGAAGCGCAGGCCGCTGGGTTCAATTATGTTAGCGTCGGGCGCTGAGGAACATAGGCAATATTGGAGGTTGGCCGATTGCAGCCGCAAACCTCCGATAAGTTTTAATTCACCTGCCGGTCGTAACCAGCCCAATAAGGCGCGCGTAAATCCTTGCGGAGTATCTTTCCTGACGCATTGCGGGGCAACGCCGCAATGATGTCAACGGAACGTGGCACCTTGAAACCGGCAATGCGAGCGCGGGCCCAAGCGATGACGCTTTCGGGATCCACCTGAGCACCGGGTTTGGGAACGCAAACCGCCTTCACCGCCTCGCCCCATTTTTCATCAGGCACGCCAATCACCGCGACCTCCAATAAATCGGGATGGCCGTAAATCGCGCTTTCCACTTCAGCCGGATAGACATTTTCGCCGCCGGTTATGATCATGTCCTTCACGCGGTCGTGGATGTACATATATCCGTCTTCATCCAAATATCCGGCATCTCCGGTCTTTATCCAACCACCCTCGGCGACAGTTCCCTTCGTGGCGTCGGGCAGGTTCCAATAGCCAAGCATGTTGTTAGATGACCGCGTCCATATCTCGCCGACATCACCCACAGGAACATCATTCCCCGCCCCATCGACGACGCGTAATTCTACACCCGGCAGTGGCTTGCCAGCCGAGCGCATCCGTTTATTGCCATTGGGGTCGTGATCCTCAGGCGGCAACATGCAAATGGTGCCCGTCGTTTCCGTCATGCCGTAGACTTGAATGAACTGGGCACTGAACACGTCCATGCACTGGCGCAATAGTTCAAGCGGAATGGGCGCTGCGCCATAGAGGATATATTTGAGCCGGCTATAATCGACATCACGGCATCTGGGGTGGTTAACCATCATCTGCAAGGCGGCGGGCACGATGAACAAGCGCGTTGCTCCGCCCTTTTCGATGCCATCAAAGACCGAATCTGGCGTAAATTCGGCCTGTACCAGCGCCGGCAGACCAGACGCCAGCGCCATAATGCCAAGCCCGGTCCCGCCAATATGCGCGCAGGGCATGGCGATAAGGACAACCTCATCATCATCCCACTTGCTATAGGCATGTTCTTCTTCAGCCGCATTTTTGCGCAAGGCAAAGAGGTTTCGGTTGGAGAGCACCGCACCCTTGGGATTACCCGTGGTGCCTGACGTATAAAGCTGCAGCGCGGCATCATCGGGGCCAGCAGCGTCGAACGGCGCACGCGGCGCGGCGTCGATCATCTGCCGCGCTTCGTCCTCGCCGATTACGCGCTCGACAGTAGCAGTCTGATCGCCAAGCGCCTGAACACCTACTTCAAATCCTTGTCCTGCAAACAAAACGCGCGCGCCGGTATCCTTGGCGATATAGGCCCATTCGGCGGGCGCCAAACGCCAGCCAATCGGGGCCATGACGATACCTACGCGAGCCGCGCCGTAGAAAAGCGCAAAATACAGATCACTGTTCTTGCCAATCCAGGCAACGCGGTCATCCTTTTTCAAGCCCAACCCAAGCAGCATAGTTGCGATTTTTGCGGTGCGTTCTTCCAACTGCGCATATGTGAAATGCGCGTTATCTTGCGATAGCGCGTTCCAATCCGGTCGTTCCGTTGCCCAGTGCTTCAAGAAGCCATCGAACGTAAGTATGTCGTAACCGGCAGCGGCCATGTTATCATCTCCCAAGAATGGCCGTATTTTCGCAGAGGCCTGATGCGTTTTGTCGAGAGATTATAGCGGCGTGTCAATAAACGGATTACGTCAGTTTTACCTCCCCGTTTCCACCAAGGATATTTTCATGTTGAGACCTTATCATTTGACAGCAATTCTGTTGCTCACGGGCGTAGGTGCTCCCTCGATTGCTCAGAATGAATCCAAGCGTGAAATCGTCGTAACGGCGCGTCCTTTGAAGGACACCGAAGCCGACCTGAAAGCATGCATCGCGCGCAAATGCCCGCCCGACCAGGATATAAAGGCAACATTGGCGCACGCAGAAAATCTTTTTGTAGAAGGCGACTATCGCGATGCACGTGCCACTTTAGCAAACGCGCTTGGTCGGAACCGAAAGCATAAGGGTCAGTTCCCTATTGAGGTCTCCGACCTGCTCCGCGCAAATGGTAATGTAGCGGCGCATTTGGGTGAATCAGACATTTACCGTCTTTCTGTGCTGGATATGCGCGACACTCTGAAGGGCGCGTTGCAACCGAATGACTATCGCGTGTTCGGCGCCGAAATTGAGGTCGCAGATTCTCGTCTAAAATTGGGTTATTTGGAGGAAGCGAGCGACAAATATCTCGAAATTGAACGGCGTGCGCTTCTGGCGAATTTGCCTCAGATTGCTGCAATTGCACGACTGCGCGATTTGTCACTACGTGTACAACGTGCCGAGACAGAGAAAACCGCTTTCCGTAAGAAAGACGCTACTGACGCTATTGATCTTTTCCTGAAAGCGCCAACGGGCGGCGCGGAGGAGTTCAAGATTGTCGTTGAAGTGCTGAAATCTAGGATGGATCGCAAAGGTGGGGATAGTGCGACCACCGACAAGCTTATCGCACGTTACGCCGCATTAGGGGGCACCGTGAACCCTGTGCTTCTGCATTCCGACCCGATAGCAATGAATGAGGCTCAAGCGGCCCGCGCATTGGCAGGAGGCAGCGACCTAAACCGGATTAGTACACAGGTCGTTGAAAAACGATGGGTCGATATCGGGTTCTGGATTGGCGCAGATGGTAAGGTCGACGAGCCAGAAATACTCCGCAGCCAAGGCGACACCGATTGGACAGATGCCGTCCTGAAAGCGATTAAGACTCGAATTTACGCGCCCTTGAAAGCTGCAAGAGCAGGTACAACACCAGGCGTGTATGCCATCGAGCGCTACTCGCTGACCGCACAATATGAAAATGACGTTACAGGGACACGTATCCGTCAGCGATCACCTATCGCCAAAATAGAGCGGATTGACCTGACCAGCTAAGAACAGAAAATCAGCGATAGGTTGTTCGACGGCATAGGGATAATCTGATCCAGAATCAGGCCGACGTCGCGCGCTTCTTTGGTAATGTCCTCAACATAACGCAGGCCCCATTCCGTGTTCTGTTGTCGCAGCGCAGTGTCGAATGTCGCGTTACCTTCGGCTAAGGGAACGTCGTGTTGGCGAAATGGCCCATAGATGAAAAGCGGCGCGCATGGCGGCAAGATGCGGGCGGCGTTACGGAGCAACCCCACTGTCGCCGCCCATGGGCTAATATGCGCCATGTTGATGCAGACAATCGCGTCGGCGTGCGCGATTGGCCAGTCCGCTGAGGCATCCAGCAACATCGCAGATCGTACATTCGGCACAGCACAGTCGAAACGCCACGCGTTGATGGAGGCAATGGCAATCGGGTCAGGGTCGCTTGGCTGCCACGTCAATCCCTGAAACAGCTGCGCAAAGTGCACTGCATGTTCGCCAGTCCCGCTGGCGATTTCTAACACCACCCCCTCTGCAGGAAGCACATTCACCAGCGTTTCCGCGATTACATCACGGTTTCGCTCGGTCGCGGGCGCGTAGCGTTTGACCTCGACGCCGGCTTCAAACACAAATGGCTGCGGACCGCTCACTCGGCAGCAACCAACTGTTCTGGTTCCCGCCACACCAGCACTGGCTTGCGCGCAGCCTGGGTTTCATCAAGGCGGCGGCGCGGTGCGTGATGCGGCGCGGACTTCAGCGACGGGTCGCCCGCCTTTGCCCGCTCCGCCACCGAACGTAGTGCGCCGATGAACTGGTCCAGCGTTGCCTTGCTTTCGGTTTCGGTCGGTTCAACCAACATAGCGCCATGGACCACAAGCGGGAAGTACACCGTCATCGGGTGATAGCCTTCGTCGATCAGGCCCTTGGCGATGTCGAGGGTGGAAAAGCCGTCGGCCAAGCCGTTATCGCTAAACAATGCCTCATGCATACAAGGGCCGCTATGCGCAAATGGCGCCTCAAGCACATCTTCGAGGCTGCGCAAGATATAGTTGGCGTTGAGGACTGCATCTTCGGCCACTTGGCGCAAACCGTCTGCACCATGCGACATGATGTAAGACAGCGCGCGGGTAAACATGCCCATCTGGCCGTGGAAAGCGGTCATGCGCCCGAAGCTGTTTGGATGGCATTCCTGAGCGGTTTCTTCCTCGATAAGTGTGTAATGGCCATCCGCATGGCGTGCGGTATAGGGCAAGGGGCCATAAGGCGACAGCGCTTCAGACAACACGACCGGCCCGGAACCTGGCCCACCGCCGCCATGCGGGGTGGAGAAGGTCTTATGCAGGTTGATGTGCATCGCATCGATACCAAGATCGCCGGGACGGACGCGACCAACAATCGCATTGAAATTCGCACCGTCGCAATAGACGTAGCCACCAGCCGCGTGGACAGCATCGGAAATCGCCTTCATATCACGTTCAAACAGGCCACATGTGTTGGGGTTGGTGATCATAACCCCAGCCACATCAGGGCCAAGCCTTGCTGTAAGCGCCGCAAGATCCACACGGCCTTCGGAGGTTGCCGGGATATTCTCAACCGAGAAACCGGCGAAAGCGGCGCTGGCGGGGTTGGTCCCATGCGCGCTTTCGGGAACGAGAATGACGCTGCGCGGATCACCACGTGCTGCAAGAGCGGCCTTGATGCACAATATTCCGCACAACTCTCCGTGAGCGCCAGCCTTCGGTGTCATAGCGACCCCGTGCATGCCCGTGAGTTGAATCAGCCACATGGCCAACTCATTAATCACCGCCAATGCCCCCTGCACGGTCTCGACAGGCTGCAAAGGATGCACATCGGCAAAGCCTGCCATACGTGCGACCTTTTCATTCAGCCTTGGATTATGCTTCATCGTGCAACTCCCCAGCGGGAAGAAGCCCAAATCAATCGCATAATTCTGACGGCTCAAGCGGGTGTAATGGCGGACCGTCTCAGGTTCCGATAATCCGGGAAGGCCAATGTCGCGATGCCGCTCCAAATTGCCCAAGCGCGCGGCGACCTTCGGCGCATCGGCAAGGTCAACACCCGTTGTTGCGGCGGTGCCAATTTCGAAAATCAATGCTTCTTCAAGCATCAACGCCTTGTTGCCTGTGTAAGTAGCAGGCGCAGTTTCGCCCGCATTTCCCATTTCAGGTTTCCATCCGCTTTGATTGATTGCGTTCATGCCAAAATCTCCTGCAAAGCAACCGCGAATGTTTCCACATCCTCACTGGTTACAACCTCAGTAACGGCGACAACGAGTCCCTTGGAGAGTGCACCCGTCCCCGGATAGAGCCGTCCAAGCGATACGCCTCCTAGAATTTCGCGGTCTGCAAGCGCGCGCACCACTGGCCGCGCCTCCTTGGGCAGCTTGAGTGTGAATTCGTTGAAGAAGCTATCATTGACCAATTCGACACCAGCAATCTGGGTCAGCCGATCCGCCGCCTGCACCGCGAGCGCATGGTTCAACTGCGCCAATCCGCGCAACCCTTTTTCGCCGAGCAAGGTTAGATGTACACTAAAGGCCAGTGCACAAAGTCCTGAATTTGTGCAGATATTTGATGTCGCCTTTTCACGGCGGATATGCTGCTCGCGCGTAGACAAGGTCAGGACAAAGCCGCGCTTGCCTTGCGCATCAACAGTCTCTCCGCACAACCGGCCGGGCATCTGGCGAACGAATTTTTCCTTGCAGGCAAACAGGCCAACATATGGCCCACCAAATTGCAGGCCAACGCCAAGCGACTGCCCCTCACCCACGACGATGTCCGCGCCCATGTCGCCCGGTGCCTTAATCGCACCCAAAGCAACCGGTTCCGTCACCACCGCGATCAGCAACGCGCCATGCTCATGCGCCTTAGCGGCTATGGCGGACAGGTCTTCTATGCGTCCCAAGATGTCTGGATATTGGACGACGACACAACTGGTCTCGCCATCAATGGCGTCGAGCAACCGCACGCTATCGGTTTTGGCGGACAGGTCCGGCAAGGCGGTATCGAGTGTGTCGCCCGTATATTGTGCCATCGTCTTGGCGACGCTGACATAATGCGGGTGCAGCCCCGACGACAGCATTGCCTTTGTCCGCTTGGTAATGCGGCCAGCCATGCCGATTGCCTCCCAGCACGCCGTAGAGCCATCATACATAGACGCATTGGCAACATCGCAGCCGAACAATCGCGCAACCTGCGTCTGGAATTCGAACAGCATTTGTAGCGTGCCCTGCGCGATTTCGGGCTGATACGGCGTGTAGGCCGTCAGGAACTCGCCGCGCTGGATGATGTGATCAACACTCGCCGGCACATGATGCTTGTACGCGCCTGCACCCAAAAAGAACGGATGCTGCGACGCCGTCATGTTTTTGCGCGCGAGCGAGGAGAAATGCCGCTCCACCGCCATTTCACTGGCATGGTTTGGCAGGCCCCGAATTGGCCCGTCCAACCGCGCTTGGGCAGGCACATCAACGAACAAATCATCAATCGATTTAGCCCCGATGATGCCAAGCATCGCCTGTCGGTCGGATGGGGTTAGCGGTAAATAACGCATGTCAATCTCCTTGGCGCACTGGCGGGGGAACAGATTGTCTTAAAGTCCGTCAACAAATGCCTGATACGCAACGGCATTCATGAGGCTATCGAGCTCGTTGCTGTCACTTAAGGTCAGTTTGAAGAACCAGCCCTCGCCTTCTGGATCGCTGTTGACCAAGGCAGGGTCGCCTTCCAATGCGTCATTGCCTTCAATGACAGTACCGCTGACCGGCGCGTAAACGTCCGATGCGGCCTTCACTGATTCTACAACCGCTGCATCACCGCCTTTTTTCAAGGTTGCGCCTGCCGCCGGAACTTCCGCGAACACGATATCGCCCAATTGGCTTTGCGCATAATGTGTGATGCCGACTGTTGCGCTGTCGCCATCAACTTCGATCCACTCATGATCTTCGGTGAAATAACGGGTCATGTATTGGCTCCTTTGCGATGATAATGATGCCGGACGAAGGGGAGGTTTGCGACGGTGACGGAAACGCGCTTGCCGCGCACCTCTGCCTCAAGCGCGGTGCCGGCGGCATTATGGGCGGCATTGACATAGCCCATGGCGATGGGTGCGCCTAAGCTTGGGGCAAATCCACCTGAGGTTATAATGCCGACTTGCGCCTCCCCTGCAAATATCGGCGCGCCTTCCCGCACGGGCATTTTGCCGTCGACCGACAGCCCAACCAGCTTGCGTGCGGGGCCGTTGGCGAGCGCATCCAATATGCGTTCTGCGCCCGCAAACCCACCTTCGGCGCGGCGGCGTTTCGAGATTGCGAAGGCTACATTGCCTTCGACGGGGTCAACATCTGGGTTCATGTCGTGACCGTAAAGCGGAAGTCCCGCCTCAAGCCGCAACGAGTCCCTTGCACCAAGGCCGATCGGCCTAACTTCGGGCTGCGCGCTCAGCTGGTCAGCCAGCTTTTGTGCATGGGCCGCGGGCACCGAGATTTCAAAGCCATCCTCACCGGTATAGCCCGAACGGCTGATCCAAAGCGGCTCCGGATCCGTCTTTGGTCCCCAGAAAAACGACCCCGCCTCCATGAAGTACAAAGCGTCAACGCCCGGAACCACACGCAGAAGCGCATCGACGGCCTTGGGGCCTTGAAGCGCCAATAGGGCGCGGTCTTCCATATTGTTGATGGTGACTTCATCGGGCAAATACTCCCGCAAATAGCCCATATCATCCCATTTTACCGCGCCGTTGACGACAACATACAGCCCCATCGGCACAGCTGTAATCATCATGTCATCAAGAACGCCGCCGTCTTCGGCGAGCAAAAGCGAATAACGCATCTTGCCTTCTTGGAGCGCCGAGATATCGCCTGGGACCATCGCCTCAAGCGCTTCGGCCACGCCGTCGCCGGTCAGCATCAATTGCCCCATATGGCTGACATCAAAAAGCCCGGCATTGTCGCGCGTCCAGATATGTTCGGCCATGATGCCTTCATATTGGATGGGCATGTGATAGCCCGCAAACTCGACCATGCGCGCGCCCTTGTCGCGATGCCATGCGTCGAGCGGCAGCTCCAATATTTCGATGGGTTCGAGTTCGAATTCGTCTTCTTCGCTCATATCAGTCCGTTCAAGAGTCGCAGCGACCGACGCCGGTTGGCGCAAAGTCTGCTGCCCCCTCTGTCACGGGTACCTGAGAGCTTTATCCGCCTTTGTTGCCACGAACGGTCAAAAAGGCAGGTTACACCTTCGGTGGCATATCTTTAAAAATGGTGAAGATATGCGCTTTCCAGAGTGTCGCAAAAGCCGAAGCGGTCCTTTTGCCTGAGAGATTCCGGGGCGGTTGCTCCTTCGGCGGTCCCTTAAAGGGACGCTCTCCCGCTTCGTCAGCGACGAATCCGTATTGGCCTTGCCGCCTTGGAGAGTCAACCAGCCAGCGCGTTTATCGAATCATTTTCGTGGATAAAAACACCACCGTCATGTCTGTTTGCCAGCGCCGCAATAGCCTTTGCTACTTTGTCAGACGGCGTAGATGCATATTTCTTCATCGGTCCGAACATCAGCAAATCAGCAATCGGCGCCAAGAGGATACCGAAGGCCTCGCCTGGACGATGGTCATCACGTTGACCACCCGTCAGCAGGCTGGGTCGCATGATATCAAGACGTTGAAAGCCGATATTGCGAAGCCCCTGCTCCATCTCCGCCTTTGTTCTAAGATAAAAACTGCCGCTGGCGGGCATCGCACCTACGGACGAAACCGTTATAAAATGCTGCGCTCCAGCTGCATGGCTGGCCTGTGCAAAGGCAAGCACAAGATCATGGTCGACCGCCTTGAAAGCATCCTGCGATCCGGCCTTGCGTATAGTCGTGCCCAAACAGGAAATGGAACAGTCTGGCTTGATGCGCGCCACAATCTCCGGCCAGTCGTCGCTTAAGGCGACATGCTCTTTTATGGCAGGCATCGGCAGCGCCGACGGCCGCCGCGAAACCAAGTGGACCTCATAGCCGCTGGCCGCCAAAAAATCCGCGCTTTGTCTGCCAACTAACCCCGAACCACCGGCGATAAGAATTTTTCGGTTCATGCCATGTCCCTATATATCTCGCGATGCCGGTCAGTGGCATAGCGATCGGTCATACCAGCCAGAAAATCGCCGATATGGCGGCTGCGCTGTGGGTCGTGTTCTTGCAAATTTTCACGCCATTCAAGCGGCAGCAGGCGCACGTCATTGCGATAGGCTACAAACAATTCGCGCACTATTTTCGAGGCACCAACCGCCGCTTCATTTTGCGTGGGATGATGGTACAGCTTTTCATACATAAACGCCTTAAGCAGACGTTCGCGCGCCGCCATGTCCGGCGAAAACCCGCCGATCATGACGCCCGCCTTGCGCACGTCATCGGCGTTCTTGATGCCCAGTTTTTGTATTCTGCCACGCGTCGACTCAATCACATCATTGACCATCACACCAATCTGTTCGCGCGTCAGTTCGCCAATCAACCGGCGCGGGCGTACGTCGGGATGGCGAGCCAATATCGCCTCCCAACGCTCCGCCACAAAAGGCAGTTCAAGCAATTGGTCAATGTCGAGCAAGCCAGCCCGAATGCCATCGTCAATGTCATGATTGTCATAAGCAATATCATCGCTGATCGCCGCAATCTGCGCCTCGAGCGATGGCCAGTCAGTGAGGCGTAAATCAAAGCCTGCATCCACCTCGGCCAAGGCCCAACCGGGCCTTGCAACCGGGCCATTATGCTTGGCCAGCCCCTCAAGCAGTTCCCAGCTTAGGTTTAAACCCGGCCATGACGGATATGGCGATTCAAGATGCGTTAATGTGCGGAGCGTCTGCGCATTATGATCGAACCCGCCAAAAGGCTTCATCGCTGCTTCAAGTGCATCCTCTCCCGCGTGGCCAAAGGGCGGGTGGCCAATGTCGTGCGCGAGACATAAGGCCTCGGTTAAATCCTCGTTTAACCCCAGCGCGCGGGCAATAGTGCGGCCAATCTGTGCGACCTCAAGGCTGTGGGTAAGGCGTACGCGGTAATGATCCCCATCAGGTGAAATGAACACCTGCGTTTTGTGGCGCAGGCGGCGAAACGCGATGGAGTGAATGATGCGGTCGCGATCACGCTGAAAAATATCGCGCGGCCCGCGAATGTCGCTCTTCGGCTCGGCATGAAGCCGACCACGACTATGGTCAGGAAAGGAAGCATAAGGAGCCAGTTGCGACATGTCGCGCTTATGCCGCCAACCGACCTAATTCGAAAGCGGCTATTTTGTTTTCAACGGGCTAACGGCCTCGCCAATCTCGCTTTTCCACATGAAAGCATCACCGCCACCCTTTTTATAGTTGCCTTCCCACTTTTTCGCCGCTTTCTGGTCCGCAAAAGGACCAACCAAAAGCCTATCTGTCTTGCCCCATTCCGCCGTGAACGGATTTCTGTTCTTGAGCAATTCTGGATATTTTTTGACAAATTTGCGATAGTCAAAGCCAAGCGCGCCCGCTTTTCCAGCGGCGATCTGCACCCAATACCGCGCCGGATTATCCTTTTCGAGCTTGGCCGTTGCCGCAATCTTGGGATCAACCTTAGCGACCTTGGCGCGCTCTGCTGCCACCTTGGTCATCACAGGCTTCAAACTTTTCAAATCGACCGGAACTTGCGAGGGCAGCTGTTCACCTTCGGGAATTTCGATAGAAGCAACAACCGCACCGAGATCGAAACCGGATGATGCAACTGCAAGTGCGGTCGGCGCAGGTGTCGGCCCTTGCACAGTTACCAACGGCGTCGGTGACAATATGGCTGGGCCAGCCATAGCGGAAACAAATGCCTTTGTCTCCGCTTGGGCAATGATAGGAACATTGCTGACAGGACCTGAAATGGCAGTTGGCGCTGGGTTCAACGTCGCGGTAGGCTTGGGCGACGCGGGAATATTAGCCACGGCCGTCAGAACCTTTCCGGTCTCCTGGGCCTTTCGGTCCCTCTTAACGTCAGGCGCCTGCGCGATTTTGGTATCGCCGGTTTTTGCAGTCTTCGGACCAAACGGATCGCCCAACGGAATTAGGCGGTTTTGCGGAGATGCAAGCGCAGTTTGCGGAAGCGCTGCTGCAACGCGGCGGACCTGTTCGCTGTCACGCCCGACATATTGGCTCGTTGGAAAATGCCCAAGATGAATGGCCGCCGCCTGCTGCGCGCCTGTAAGGTTGGGCATTAAACGAAAGAACCGCTCCATGCGTTCCGCGGAAGGGCCATCCATAAAGCCTTGCGCGACTTTTGTTGATTCACGCAACTCGCCCCGCGCCGCAAGCATGAAGGCGCGCGCACGCCAAGCGGAAGCGCTTTTGCGCTCAAGCAGCGGTACCAGCATCGCATCAGCTTGTTCCTTTTGCCCGGCCAAGGCCAAGGATACAGACTGCCTTATAATCAAATCATCTGAGGTAAATGCGGTCCGCGCCAGCTTATAATCCTGCTGTGCGCGACCAAAATTCCCCAGCAGATCGAACGCCAACGCACGATCAATCGCAATTGAGCGTTCATTCGCGCCCAACCGGACCGCGTCATCAAACAATCGAAGCGCTTCGAAGGGGTTTTCGGTACGCACGGTGGCAGTAGCCAGGCCCGAAACGATGCGGCTGTTACCGGGGCGCAGCGCGTTTGCGCGTGTGAAGAAATTGAGCGCCGCGTTGGCATCACCCAAAACTAAAGACGCATTGCCAGCGTCCGCCAATGCGTCAGCATCCGACGGGTTGAACGAAATTCTCCGCATTGCAGAGCGCAGTTCCACTGCCCCTGCAGGTTCCAATATAACGGGAGGCACTTGAGGAGTTTGTCTGTCAAAAGCTTCAAGCGCGCTTTCGTCAACCGCTTGCGCAAAGGCGCTGGTTGACATCATAAGCGCGCCCAATAGCCCCGCGCTTCGTAAAATTGTCACATGCATGCGCCTCTATTGGAGCAGCCGATGCCCGACGCAAAGCGCGTTAACGCTCTGCTCGGACAAACGGTTGTCTAAAGAGGACGAACTGACGCTGCGCTGGATGCGCAACCTATCAGTTGTTCTGCCGATCAAGGAACCGCGGGATATTGACGCTGCTAGCGTCATCATCAGCCTTGTTCTCGTCATCGGAGCGCGAAAGACCGCGAGACAGATTGGACATCCGCTCAAACAATGTTCCGCCTGTTGGAATGCGCGGAGCAACGCGTTCAGACGCCGCAGGCACATCAACTGGGGCTGCGGCAGGTACAGGCACATCGTCCTCAGCGGGCGTGTTGAGTTCAAGTGCATCTGCACCGGCCCACGAACTTGACGACATGCTGGCTGGAGCAGCAGTTTCCGGGGTGAATGATTCAAATTCTTGATCTGCATCGGTATCTTCGAAATCGCTGCCGAGGATCAAGCTGTCATCTTCAACATCAGTCTCTTGGTCTGCAAAATCGCTCTCTTCTGCGACCGGGGTAGCTGGCGTGCTGTCGAACAAAGATGTTGTAGTGCTGACCGGAGCAACAGGTTCCGCTACCGCTGGACGGCTGAACGAGAAAGGCGTGCGCGATTGTGTCGCAGGCGAAGCGCTCAGGCCTTCATTGTCAATGCCAGTAGCAACGACAGAGACACGGATTTTGCCGTTCAGATTTTCGTTAAACGCCGAGCCCCAGATAATGTTGGCATCAGGATCAACCAATTCGCGGATATAGTTTGCAGCCTCGTCGACTTCCATCAAGCGCATATCTTCGCCGCCAGTGATCGAGACGATAACGCCCTTAGCACCCTGCATCGAAACGCCGTCGAGCAGCGGAT
>NZ_JBIKPH010000027.1:0-20755 GCF_044357595.1 Sphingorhabdus sp.
GAAAAACCCCTACCATTGCAATTGAGAGGGTAAAATCTTGAAGCCAAAAAAATCTTCAGAACCCCAGAAAATCTTGTTGATCACGGGTGTGTCCGGCGCGGGAAAAACGACCGTCCTTAAAACACTGGAAGATTTGGGTTGGGAAACCGTCGACAATTTCCCGATTAAGCTCGCTCCACAATTACTCAAAATACCAGCATCGGGCAGCGAAGACGGTCCAAATACCCCGCTGGCGCTCGGATTTGATAGCCGTACCCGCGGTTTTGATGCTGGAGCATTAATTGAGCAAATCAAGGCGCTGCAGACTCAGCCCAATCTAGAAATTATGACATTATTTCTCGACTGTGCTGGCGTGGAAATCGAACGCCGCTACGCCGAGACACGCCGCCGCCACCCTATGGCGCAGGACCGCCCGGCGATGGACGGCGTTGCGATTGACCGCAACTTGATGGAACCATTTCGCCGCTGGGCGGAAACGGTCGTCGATACGAGCAAGCTGTCTGCGTATGATTTGCAGCAGGTCATCCGCGAACGCTTCACAAGCGAAAAAACACCACATTCGACTATTACGGTCACGAGTTTTGGTTTTTCGCGCGGGGTGCCGCACAACGCAGATCTTGTCTTTGACCTCCGGTTTCTGCGCAATCCCCATTGGGACAGCGCTCTGCGCCCAATGACGGGGATGGATGCAAGTGTTGCAGAATATGTTGCGGCGGACCCCAAATATGACGAAGCTATGCAGAAGATCCGGGACTTGCTCCGCTTCCTGCTGCCGCTCTACGATGCTCAGGGTAAGGCGTATATCAACATCGCATTTGGTTGCACCGGCGGACGTCACCGATCTGTGCATGTGGCCGAAACATTTGGTAATTGGTTACGCGAAGACGGGTTCGCTCTTACGGTGTCGCATCGCAATCTGACGTCAAGACCGATTGACGCGCTTGAGGAGCCTGCTAACGGCGCAAACAGTAATACGGCGCGACAGGACAGTAAAAGCACATGATTGGTTTGATTTTAGTCACGCATGGTAAACTCGCGAGCGAGTTTCTTGTCGCCCTTGAACATGTTGTCGGGCCGCAAAAGAACGTTGCGACCATCTGCATCGGGCCGCATGACGACATGGAAGCGCGTCGCAATGAAATTGCCGCCGCAATCAAAACCGTCGATACAGGCAAGGGCGTGATTATCTTATCCGACCTGTTTGGTGGCACGCCATCGAACCTCGCAATCTCTCTGCTCGATAGCGGATGTGTTGAGGTTATCGCGGGCGTGAACCTGCCAATGCTTATCAGGCTCGACAGCGCCCGCAAGAATCTGGACGTAAAAGAGGCTGTAGCGGCCGCCCGCGAAGCCGGCCGCAAATATATCAGCGTTGCCTCCGAAGTGCTTGAGGTATCGCGGTGACGCGCCTCTGCAGGACAGTAACGATCGTCAACCAAAAAGGCCTGCACGCCCGCGCCAGCGCCAAATTCGTAACGTTCGTGAGCCGCCTGCCTGAGGGAATTAAGGTCGAAGTCGAAAAGGACGGTCAGTTTGTTACGGGCACGTCAATCATGGGCCTGATGATGCTCGGCGCGGCACAGGGCAGCGAAGTCATCATCCATGTTGAAGGCGAACAGGCGGATCTCGCCATTGAAAAGCTTGTGGGTCTGGTTGTTGACGGTTTTGGCGAAGACTGATGCGCCGGGATATCATCGGATTTTCAAATCCGCTGCTGAAGGAAATCCGCGGGCTGCGTGAGAAAAAATTGCGCAAACGCGCGGGGCTTTTCCTTGCCGAAGGACTGCGGATCATGACTGAGGCGCGGGAAGCAGGGTTTCTCCCCGAAATGCTGTTTCGTGTCAAAGACCGGCCGTTACATGACCTTGAAGTTACGCTGGAGGCGGAGGTGCTTGCGAACGGCGGCGACGTCATCGAAACGAGCGCGGACATCATGGCCAAGCTGTCGGGCAAGGACAACGCACAGGCCGTGGTCGGCGTCTATCGCGACCATGGGACCGCCTTGGCGGATGTTGACCGTGGCACCGCGCCCATATGGCTCGTTGCCCAATCGATGCGGGACCCCGGCAATCTGGGCACGATGTTGCGCACCGGTGATGCCGTCGGCGCCGGTGGTCTTATTCTGATAGATGATTGCACCGATCCTTTTTCCGTCGAGTCCGTCCGCGCAAGCATGGGCGCGATCTTCACCCAAAAGATTGTGCAGTGCAGATGGGAGGAATTCACCGCTTGGTTGCGCAGCGGCACAGGCCAATTGGTTGGCACCAGCCTACAAACCGATACCGATTACCAAGCCGCTCGCTACAGCGCGCCGTGCTTTATCTTGACCGGGAATGAGGCGCAGGGCCTACCCGACGACTATGAAAGCCAGTGTGACCTGCGCGTGAAAATGCCGATGCGTGGCAAAGCAGACAGCTTAAATGCGGCTGTGGCGACCGCAGTGATGGCGTATGAGGTTTTGAACCAGTTTCGGCATTCGAACGCGAAATAATCGCAACCGCAACGCCAATTCTTATGCGGGGCCTTCGCGCTGATCGGCGATCGGCGTCGCCGTTTCACCTTCGCTATAACGCGGCAGCGCCTCAACCAATGGAACCTCTTCCAAATCGCGCTTGCCGGTTTCGATATTAAGGTCCGCAAATTTCCGGCCCGTCGATATGACGTTGCGTTCGAAGCTGCCGACGAATTTGTTGTAATTGTTCACCGCCGACGAAAGCCCGCTACCGACTGATTTCAAATGCTGCGCCGCAACGGCAATTCGGTCGTACATTTCCTTACCCAAGGCGCCAATTTGCTTCGCCTCGCGCGCAAGTCCTTCTTGGCGCCAGACACTGGCAACAGTTCGCGCAATCGCCACAAGGTTGGTTGGCGTGGCCAAAAGAACTTTTTTATCGAATGCAAAGTCCCACAATTGCGGTTCATGCTCAAGCGCCGCCGCGAGGAAATGCTCACCGGGGACAAACATGATGACATAATCAGGGGCCTCGGAAAACTGGTCCCAATAGGCCTTACGCGACAGGCCTTCGATATGGTTTTTCATCGACTGCGTATGGCGCGTCATGGCAACGGCACGTACATCATCGTCGACGGAGTCAAACGCGTCCTGATAATCGTTCAACGATACCTTGGCATCGATGACCAAGGTACGCCCGCCGGGCACATGGATGACCGCATCGGGCCGCAGACGCAGACCGTCACCCACATCAATGCTTGTTTCCAAATCGAAATCGACATGCTCGGACAAGCCGCAGCTTTCGAGCACATTTTTCAACTGTTGCTCGCCCCAACGTCCGCGCGCCTTGGGCGCATTGCGCAAGGAGTTCATAAGCCCAGAAGCGACGCTCGAGACACGCTCCTGACCAATGCGCATTTCACCAATCAAGCCCTTTAGATCGCCATAGGCCTCGGTCCGGTCCTTCTCGATTTTGCCAACCTGCTCTTCATAAGCTTTGAGCTTTTCACCCACTGGCCCAAGAAGCTGCTTCAGCCGCTCTTCGTTCTTCTCGCCAGCTTGGTGAAAGCGTTCATCGGCGCGTTGCAGGAACGCAGCCTGCGCCTCGCCCAATAATTTCTGTCCAATTTCGCCAAATTGCGCGGACAAATTCTCTTTGGCATCACCAAGCGCCGCGATCTGTTCTTCAAAGCTGCGCTCGCGCTCCTCCAAGCTCGTTTCAAGCCGCGCCAAGCGGTCCTTGGCGCTATCACGCTCGACAACCACCTGATCAAGCATCGCGCGCAGTTGGCTCGTCGTTTCAAGCCCTGCTTTGCCCGCGCGGCCTCCGGCGAACCAACCAAGCGCCAGCCCACCCAACAATGCAAAAATGACGATGACAATGACGATTAACGGCTCCAACGGCCAACTCCCAAATAAGAACGAAAATGGAACATAGCCCTTGCGGAACAGAGGTCAAGTGGCTTCGGAAAAGGTCCGTTGCGACTTTTTGACGCGGGCATAGCTCATCATACTGAATGGCAGCATTCCGGCGTATAAGATGCCAACACCAATGAGAGCGACCCAAGGCGCAGCAACCAACGTTGCCACAAACAAGCTAACCGCGGCGAGCGCCATAAAACGAAGGCTGCGTCGGATCTTAATCGACGACCAGCTATAGGTTGCAACATTGGAAACCATCAAAAACGCACAAAGCAAAAGCCATGGAGCAAGGAGGCGATAGTCACGCACCCACTCCGCACCCGTCTCAAACCAGATCATCATCGGCAGCAGTGCCAGCGCGGCGCCCGGCGGCGATGGAACGCCTGTGTTAAATCCGGCAGATTTATGTGGTTGGTTATCGGTGTCGATCTGCGCGTTAAACCGTGCCAGTCGAAGCGCGGCGCAGAGCACAAAAAACACCGATATCGTCCAGCCAAAGCGCGGCATGTCCTGCATGACCCACATATATATGATCAACGCCGGCGTTGCCCCGAACGCAATCACGTCAGATAGCGAGTCCAATTCAGCACCAAAGCGGCTCTCGCCCTTCAACATACGGGCAATGCGACCGTCCATGGCGTCGAGCACACCGGCAATGACGATAGCCGCCACCGCGTTTTCCCAACGCCCCTGCATCGCAAACCACGCACCGGACAAGCCAGTGCATAGTGCAAGTGCAGTAACAGCATTCGGGGCAAGTGCCCGCAAGGGAATTCCAGGCCGGGAGGAATGCGCGCCCATCAATGCGCGACGGCGATCAGGTCCTGATCCACGCCGATTTCAGCGAGAACCGTTTCACCAGCAACGCAACGCTGGCCCTTTATGACCCGCGAAGACGTACCATGGGGCAAATAAACGTCAACACGGCTGCCAAAGCGAATGAGGCCGACACGTTGGCCATTGGCAACGCTGTCCCCTTCTTTGACGAAGGCAACAATGCGGCGCGCAACTAATCCGGCGATTTGGGTAAAACCAATGCGGACACCATCGCTGCGTTCAACAAGGAAATGCTGGCGTTCGTTTTCCTCGCTGGCCTTATCAAGGTCAGCGTTCAGAAATTTTCCGGCAATATACACAACGCGCTTGATTGTGCCGCGAATGGGTGTCCGATTGATGTGCACATCAAACACGCTCATAAAGATCGACACGCGGGTCATTGGCTGGTCGCCAAGTCCATCAGGTCCGCGCAATTCAACAGGCGGCTGTACTTTTTCGATCAAGGTCACAAGACCGTCCGCCGGCGCGACAACAAAACGTTCATCAATGGGTGTCGCACGGGCTGGATCACGGAAGAATGACAATGTCCAAACAGTAACGGCGCCCATGGGCCATGCCAGCGTTTCCCAAGCCATAAATGCAAAAAACAGGGTTATGCCAGCGGCGATAAGTCCGAATTTACGGCCCTCGGGGTGAATGGGTGGAAACGACCATTTCGCGACCCCGGAGCCCCGGTTTGTCAATTCTTGTCTACTCATTTCACTTAGCTAGGGGATGCGCCGCCATCTTACAACCTTAGATGCCAGTTCCACCATCTTCCAACAATATCAGGGTGGTGGTTGAACAAATGGTAGACTTTGCTATGGCACCGCTCATCAACCCATCTCCCTAATGGAAAGCTCTCTCTGCCATGGCAAAAATTAAGGTCAAAAACCCGGTCGTTGAACTCGATGGCGACGAGATGACTCGTATCATTTGGGAATGGATACGTGAACGCCTCATTTTGCCATATCTCGATGTCGACCTTAAATATTATGATTTGGGCATGGAATATCGCGATAAGACCAATGACAAGGTCACCGTTGAATCCGCCAATGCCATTCGCGAGTTCGGCGTAGGCGTGAAATGCGCTACTATTACGCCAGATGAGGCCCGCGTGGAAGAATTCGGCCTACAGAAAATGTGGAAATCACCCAACGGCACCATCCGCAATATCCTTGGTGGCGTCGTCTTCCGTGAACCCATCGTCATTGATAACGTACCGCGCTTGATCCCTGGCTGGACGGACCCAATTGTTATTGGCCGCCATGCTTTTGGTGACCAATATCGCGCAACCGATTTCCTCGTCCCTGGCCCTGGAACGCTTCGTCTTGTATGGGATGGCGATGATGGCCAGCGGATTGACGAAGAGGTGTTTCGTTACCCGTCACCCGGCGTTGCACTGGCGATGTACAATCTCGACGATTCTATCCGCGACTTTGCGCGCGCGTCCTTGAATTATGGCGTCACCCGCGAATGGCCGGTCTATCTGTCCACCAAGAATACGATTCTGAAATATTATGATGGCCGGTTCAAGGACCTGTTCCAAGAAGTGTTCGAGGCAGAATTCGCCGAAAAGTTCAAGGAACTGGGCATTGTCTACGAACATCGTTTGATCGACGATATGGTTGCTTCGGCGCTAAAATGGTCGGGCAAGTTTATCTGGGCGTGTAAGAATTATGACGGCGACGTGCAGTCCGATCAGGTTGCGCAGGGCTTTGGTTCTCTTGGTCTGATGACCTCCATCCTGATGACGCCAGATGGCAAGACCGTTGAAGCAGAAGCCGCGCACGGCACGGTCACACGCCACTTCCGCCAGCATCAGCAGGGCAAGGCAACGTCTACCAACCCGATTGCGTCAATCTTCGCATGGACTGGCGGTCTGAAATTCCGTGGCAAATTTGACGAAACGCCAGACGTTACGCGCTTTGCAGAAACGCTTGAGGAAGTGTGCATCCAGACAGTCGAAGACGGCCACATGACAAAGGATCTCGCAATCCTGATCGGTCCGGATCAGGCGTGGATGACCACGGAGCAATTCTTCGAGCAAGTGCGCGCCAATCTCGAAATCAAAATGGGTAGCTGGATGTAAATCCAACCCTTTTGACAACATCGAAGCGTGGGAGGCGACTCCCGCGCTTTTTTATTGCCCTACCCTTTCTTTATCATGCCCCCTGTGCGTAAATGGAATTTATGGCAGGCGAACTACAAACCGAAGGCATTAGCGATCTTCTCGTCATTCTGGGTGCAGCGGGAATAGTGATCCCCGCTTTTGCCCGGCTTCGCATCACGCCCATCATTGGTTTTATATTGGTCGGGATAATGGTTGGCCCGATGGGACTTGGATCCTTGGTGCCACTGTATCCAATGCTCGAATGGGTCACCATCACCAATCCAGAGGCTATTCATCCCATAGGCGAGTATGGTATTGTTTTATTGCTGTTCTCCATTGGTCTTGAGCTATCCTTTCGTAGATTATGGAAAATGCGGCGTTTGGTATTCCGCGTCGGTGCAGCGCAGTTATTTGGCGCTGGCCTGATTATTGCGGCTGGTCTGTATCTGTTCGGATATGGCGCGACCGCCGCCATCGGCATTGGGGTTGCATTAGCGCTTTCTTCCACAGCGCTGGTGCTTCCAATATCTGGTACGCATTCCGCCGTGGGTAAGTCAGCGCTAGCGATGTTGCTGTTCGAAGATTTAGCCATTGTCCCAATAATATTCGTTTTGGGTGCATTGGCTCCACAAGCCGGCGCGGATTCATGGTCAGGTCTCGTCACCGTATTGTGGCAGGGGGCTCTGGTTATCATCGGAATGCTTGTGCTTGGCCGCTTTTTCTTGCCCCGCCTGTTCGGACAAGCCGCGCGAACAAAAAGCCCTGAATTATTTGTATCGGTCAGCTTGCTCGTTGTCATTGTCGCAAGTCTGGCGACTGGCGCGGTTGGCCTTTCGCCAATCGTGGGCGCGATGATCGCCGGTCTCTTAATCGCGGAGACCGACTATCATAACGAAGTGGATGTGATGACTGCACCCTTCAAAGGGCTAGCCTTGGGTGTCTTTCTTATCAGCATTGGAATGCAGGTCGATTTGCGTTTCGTCGCCGCGAATTGGGCCGCTCTGGTTGGCGCTGTAGCCGCTGTGGTGATTGTTAAAGCAGTGGTGACCGCAAGTTTGTTGAAATTGAACGGGGCACGCACGGGCACCGCAACCGAAACAGGTGTCCTCATGGGCAGCCCGTCCGAAACAACCCTGATCGTCTTAGGCGTCGCAGGCGCAGCGCAGATCATTGACGCCGCCACCATTAACTTCTGGCAAGTGGCCACCGCAATTGGTCTGACTATCACGCCGATATTGGCGCGGATCGGTCATGATATGTCCCGCCGTCTAGAATTGCGCGAGAGCGACGACGAAGTGCACGAACAAGACCCGACGCAAGAACCACAAACGGTCGTGATTGGTTTTGGCCGGGTTGGAAAGCTGGTGGCCGATATGCTGACCACGCACGGGCAGCCTTATGTTGCTGTCGATTCCAATGTCGACGCAGTAACCGCCGCCCGGCGCGGGGGGTACAAGGTTATCTACGGCGACGTTTCTCGGCCCGAAACGCTTGATAAATTGAGCTTGGGCCATGCCAAGGCGTTGATACTGACCATGGATCAGCCGGTATTGGCCGAACATATCGTCAAGCGGGTTCGTAAATGGTTGCCCGATATCACGATTGTTGTGCGCGCCCGTGATCCGGACCATGCCGCGCGGCTCTATCAAGCCGGCGCGAGCGACGCCGTGCCCGAAACGCTGGAAAGCTCGCTTCAGTTATCGGAGGCAGTGCTTGTCGATCTGGGCGTTGCCATGGGCCCGGTTATCGCGTCGATCCATCAAAAGCGCGACGAATTCCGGCGGCAGATTAAAGAAGCTGGAGGCCTTGATGAGGCCCCCAAGCTTAAACCTACCGCTTAACCAGCGATTTTTGCTTTAATCGCATCCAACGCGGCCTGCGCCAGTTCAGCGCCCGCTGGACCGCCACCTTGCGCCATATCAGGGCGCCCGCCACCGCCTTGCGCACCCATGGCTTCGGTTGCAGCACGCACAAGATCTGGCGCCGTCACTGTGCCATGCAAAGCAGGTGATACTGCGACCACAACAGTATTGCTATTTTCATTGGCAGCAATGATTGCCACGATGCCCGTGCCGATGGCCTTCATCTGCTCATCCGCGAGGCCGCGGAGAGCCTTCGGTTCAATTCCAGCGATGACCTGCCCCATGAAAGTGAAATTACCGATTTGCTGGGCTTCGGCCTTGGGGCCGCTGCCACCGGACAGTGCCAATGCGTTCTTCGCTTCGGAAAGCTCTTTTTCCATCCGCTTGCGCTCACTAATGAGTGTTTCGATGCGCACGCCTACTTCGTCTGGCGCGGTCTTCAACATCGCGGCCACGTTCTTCAATTGTGTTTCACGGCCAACAAGCCACAAGCGTGCGGCCTCTCCGGTCAGCGCCTCGATACGGCGGATGCCGCTTGCCACAGCACCTTCGGATACGATCGTGAACAAAGCGATGTCACCTAATGCGTTAACATGGGTTCCTCCGCATAGTTCGAGCGAGTAATGGCTATCGTCCGTTTTGCCCATCGTCAGAACGCGGACCTCGTCGCCATATTTCTCACCGAACAATGCAAGCGCACCAGCGGCCACGGCATCATCCGGGGTCATTAACCGGGTTGTGACCGCTTGGTTGCCGCGGATTTGCGCATTCACGTCGGCCTCAATAAGTGCGATATCTTGCGGACCAACTGCCTGATTATGCGAGAAGTCGAAGCGCAAGCGGTCTGGCGCGACCAAGCTGCCCTTTTGCGTCACATGCTCGCCAAGACGATTGCGCAGCGATGCATGCAGCAAATGCGTGGCGCTATGGTTCGCGCGTAATGAATCACGGCGTTCAGTGTCGATCTTCAACGTGACAAAATCGCCAACCTTGATCTCGCCAGTACCAATTGTTACCTGATGCGCATGCAAACGCCCGAGTGGCTTAGCGGTGTCCGTGACTTCACCGCGCATATTGCTGTTTGAAATAACGCCAGCATCGCCCATCTGGCCGCCGCTTTCGCCATAAAAGGGTGTTTGATTGGTAATGACAGTAACGGCGTCGTTGGCCGCTGCCGATTGCACTTCGATGCCGTCTTTAACAAGGGCCACCACCTGCCCCTCGCCTTCGCTTGCGGCATAGCCAGTGAATTCGGTCGCGCCGGCGCGTTCGGCAATGTCGAACCACACATCATCAGATGCCTTGGCGCCAGAACCCTTCCAAGCGGCGCGTGCCATCGCTTTTTGACTATTCATCGCTGTTTCAAAGCCAGCCTGATCAATGCCAAAGCCCTGCGCACGCAGTGCGTCTTCAGTCAGATCATAAGGAAACCCGAACGTGTCATAGAGCTTAAACGCGGTATCGCCCGCCAAAATATCGCCCGGCGTCATGCCAGCCGTTGCCTCATCAAGCAGCTTAATGCCCTTATCGAGCGTCCGGCGGAATTGTGTCTCTTCCTGCTTTAACGTTGCTTCAATCAACGGCTGCGCGCGCAAGAGTTCGGGGTAAGCCGCACCCATTTCGGCGGCAAGACTACCAACCAGACGGTGCATAAGCGGCTCTTTCGCGCCAAGAATATGCGCGTGGCGCATCGCCCGGCGCATGATCCGGCGCAAGACATAGCCGCGGCCTTCATTGGATGGCATCACACCATCGGCCAGCAAGAAGCTTGTCGACCGCAAATGGTCTGCGATCACGCGATGGCTTGCCTTTTGCTCGCCGACAGCTTTTGTGCCTGTGAGCTCTTCAGAGGCGTTGATCAGTGCTTTGAAGGTGTCTGTGTCGTAATTGTCCGGAACGCCCTGCATGACCGCTGCGATGCGCTCAAGCCCCATGCCCGTGTCGATCGATGGCTTGGGCAATGGCACGTCCGTGCCATCGTCCTGCCGTTCGAACTGCATGAACACGAGGTTCCAGATTTCGACAAAACGGTCGCCATCCTCATCAGCGCTTCCAGGCGGCCCGCCGAAAATATGATCGCCATGGTCATAGAATATTTCGCTGCATGGCCCACAAGGTCCAGTGTCGCCCATTGACCAGAAGTTATCGTTAGTCGAAATCCGGATGATGCGTTCTTCGGGAAGCCCGGCAATCTTGCGCCACAGGTCAAACGCCTCGTCATCCGTATGATAAACGGTGGTCGTTAAACGCGACGGGTCAAGACCCCATTCTTTAGTAAGCAACGTCCATGCGTGAGTGATCGCTTGTTCTTTAAAATAATCGCCGAACGAGAAATTGCCGAGCATTTCAAAAAATGTGTGATGGCGCGCCGTGTACCCGACATTGTCTAGATCGTTATGCTTGCCGCCTGCACGCACGCATTTCTGGCTTGAAGCTGCACGCGGCGTTTCGCGGCTTTCAAGGCCAGTGAACACATTTTTGAACGGTACCATCCCGGCATTGACGAACATCAATGTTGGGTCGTTATACGGCACGAGTGGCGCGGACTGCACCACGTCATGTTTGGCACCACCGAAATAATCGAGGAAGCCGCGGCGGATATCATTGGTCGATGTCATAGTGTCAGCGACTTAGGGAACGTCTCGCTATGCTGCAAGCCAGATATGCAGTTTGCGGAACCATTATGCATAGGCATAAGGCCCGCCCTTTTCGAGCGCGGTTTGAAACGCGGGACGTGCGTGGATTTTTTCAACAAAAGCCGAGAGGTTTGGCAGGTTTGCAGCCTTCCCCATTTTGACGGCCACTTCGGTGGGAAAGCTCATCATGATATCGGCGCCGGTCAGGCTGTCCCCTACAAACCAACCTGTGGCTCTCAGGGTCTCATCCATAAATGCAAAATGGCTGTCCAATTGTTGCTGGATACGCGGGTGTAGGGGCGCAGCAGCTTCGCCCAAGCGCGCGGTGTAAAGGTTAAGCAAGATTGGCGTCATCACCGAACCTTCGGCAAAGTGCATGAATTCTAGGTAGCGGATATGCAGATCGGTACCGCGCGCTGGAACAAGATTCCCCCCATTATGACGTTCGCACAGATATTCCACGATGGCGGCGGATTCGAAAATCAGTTTCCCGTCATCTTCAATCATTGGCGACTTGCCCAATGGATGGACCTTTAAAAGCGCATCTGGCGCGAGATTGGTCACCGCATCGCGCGCATAATGGCGGATGTCATAAGGAAGATTCAACTCTTCGAGCAACCACAAGATACGCTGCGAACGGGAGTTGTTGAGATGGTGTACAATGATGCTCATGGCTGTTCCCTTTATGACTGGTCGTTATTTTGATGTATATGCGCGGCAACTTCCCGCACAAGCTTGGCTGCTACTATGGCGGTAATGTCGTTCACATCGCGCGTGGGGTTAAGTTCCACAATGTCTGCACCAACAATGTACGCCTTCTGTTTGGCAAGAACGGACAATAACTCGCGTATGGTTAAACCACCGGGCTCTGGATGCGCCACGCCAGGCGCTTCGGACGGATCAATGCCATCCAGATCGATGCTGATATACAATGGGCCGTCAAGTGCGGGCACTTGCGCTGTCTGGAAGTTTAGCATGGGAATGATTTCGACATTATAGCGTTCAGCCTGTTCACGGCAATGCGTGTTCAATGTACGAATACCGACTTGCACTAGACGCGTTGCATGGCCGGCTTCTAATATCCGAGCAAAAGGCGACGCATGGCTGCGCGGGTTGCCTTCAAAATCGGCATAGATATCGGGATGCGCATCAAAATGCAGGATGTTAAGCGGCCCGTGCCGCGCTGCCAACGCTGCGACCATTGGAAACGTTACGGCATGGTCCCCGCCGAGTGATAGTGGAATTCCACCCGCGTCCATAGTCTCGGTGACAGCCTGTTTGATCATCGCATCATCGGCAGCACAGTCGACGTCCGACAGCGGCAGATCGCCAAGGTCTTTGAACGCGATATCTGTGCCGATTTCATGGCCCGATTGCGCAAACAGATTGCCCCGATCGCTCCACAAGGCCGCGCGGATTGCGGCCGGTGCAAGGGCAGCGCCACGCGCGAATGAGCTGTTTTGGTCGGTTGGCAATCCAATAAGATGAATGATAGGCTTCATACGGGCAGTTGGGCCGCCGCTATCATATCTGTCAAGTCTCGTGCGGCTCTAGCTTTATGTATATGCGCCCCAATAGCGAAGCCTCAACCCATGCAGACACAAATGACCCGCCCCAGGGTGGACCAGGGCGGGTCGAAAGCAGCAGCCTCAGGCAAGGCCGCGCTTGTTCTTAAAAAAGGGAAGCCGTCGCCTTAAACGTCGTCGTCCGCTTCGGGGCCTGTCATCAGGACCTCAGCCACTTCCTCCGTCTTTCCGCGGATGGCTGCTTCCAACCGCGCCGCAACTTCAGGATTTTCAGTCAGGTAACCTTTCGAATTCTCGCGACCTTGCCCGATACGGATCGAATCATAGCTGAACCAGCTACCCGATTTCTCAACCAATCCGGCCTTCACACCCAGATCGAGCAGCTCACCCGTTTTGGAAATGCCTTCGCCATACATGATATCAAATTCGACCTGCTTAAACGGCGGAGCCACCTTGTTCTTCACAACCTTCACGCGGGTCGTGTTGCCCACAATATCTTCACCTGCCTTGATTTGGCCCGTGCGGCGAATGTCCAAACGCACCGACGCATAAAATTTCAACGCATTGCCGCCCGTTGTCGTTTCAGGCGAACCGTACATCACACCAATCTTCATACGAATCTGGTTAATGAAGATGACCATGCAGTTCGAACGGCTTATCGAGCCGGTGATTTTGCGGAGCGCTTGGCTCATCAATCGCGCTTGCAGACCAACATGGCTATCGCCCATCTCACCCTCGATTTCTGCGCGCGGAACGAGTGCAGCCACGGAGTCGATCACAATGATATCCACCGCGTTTGAACGCACGAGCGTATCGGCGATCTCAAGCGCCTGTTCACCCGTGTCCGGCTGAGACACGATCAAATTGTCGATATCCACACCAAGCTTCTTAGCATAGCCGGGGTCAAGCGCATGCTCCGCGTCGATGAATGCAGCGGTACCACCCGCCTTCTGCGCCTCTGCAATCACGTGCAAGGTCAGCGTTGTCTTACCCGAGCTTTCAGGGCCGTAAATTTCAATCACGCGGCCTTTTGGCAATCCACCAATGCCAAGTGCTATGTCGAGCCCAAGCGAACCGGTCGACACCGCATCAATGCTAATCGCTTCACGGCTGCCCAGCTTCATCGCCGAACCCTTGCCGAATGCGCGATCAATCTGCGCTAAGGCTGCTTCTAGTGCCTTTTCACGTTCCGAATTTTTCATACCGTTTGCCTGATTCCCGTCAATAATTTTGAGACTTGCTGCCATTTTTCCACTCCTTAGCGTCATGCCTGGTTCCGAAAACCCTTCCGGAATAACAGCCATGTACACCTTCTGTTCTAAAAGAACAAGAGCAGAACAAAAAAATTTATTTATGCTATTTCAATATCTAACTTAACCATCCTTCGCAAGCGCGTCGTGCACAGCTTCCGCAATCTGCTGAACAGAAAATGGCTTAGCCAAGAACGATACATTGTCGAGGCTGATCGTCTCGCGCAATTGCTCTTCGGCATAGCCCGACATGAACAGCAACCGGATCTCGCCATAGTTCTCCCGCAATTGCCGTGCCATCGATGGGCCGTCCAAATTGGGCATCACGACGTCCGACACCACCAAGTCATAGCGCTTTCCATCGGCAAACAGCTCAAGCGCCTGTTCGCCGTCGCTTGCAGTTTCGACCACATAGCCCTGCCGCACCAGCGCGCGCTCTGCGACTGCGCGGACCATATCCTCGTCCTCGACAATCAAGATCCGGCCGCTGCCCCACAAGTCCTTTGGCTTATACAATTCACGCTTGGCGATTTCCGATGCGGCAGCTTCGCCGTGATGAACAGGTAGGATTATGTCGAAACGCGTGCCCTGCCCCGGCTTCGAGTCGGCGAAAATGAACCCGCCCGATTGTTTCACGATACCGTATACCGTTGACAAACCTAGCCCAGTTCCGTTGCCTATTTCCTTAGTTGTAAAAAATGGTTCGAATATCTTAGACAAATTTTCTTTGGGAATACCAAAACCGCTGTCTTCAACCGAAAGCTGAACATAGTCACCCACAGGTAGGGATTCGCCACCCATCGCAGAGACTTCGCCTTGGCTGACTGCAGCCGTGCTGATGTGCACCACGCCGCCCTTCGGCATCGCATCGCGCGCGTTGACGCCCAGGTTGATGATAACTTGCTCTAGCTGCCCCGGGTCGGCCCGCACGGCGCCTACATTGCGTCCATGGTGCACCTCTAGCCGCACAGTCGCACCCAACAAGCGCTTCAGGAGGCTCGAAACATCGGCCACCACATTGGCCAGCTGCAGGATTTGCGGGCGCAGGGTTTGCTGCCGCGAAAAGGCCAGCAATTGTCGCGTTAGGCTTGCTGCGCGATTTGAATTATTTTTGATCTGCTGGATATCGTCATAGTCGCTGTCCCCCGGTTGATGGCGCAGCAGCATAAGATCGCAATAGCCTATAATCGCAGTCAGAATATTGTTAAAATCGTGCGCCACGCCGCCGGCCAGTTGACCGATGGATTCCATCTTCGTCTGCTGCGCGACTTGGCGTTTCAGGATTATCTCTTCGCTGTTGTCTTTCAGCCCAAGCAGCACGGCGGCGTCACCCAGCCCGCGTACCCCAGCGATGGATAACGCAATCACCTCATCCGGCCGCTCCTTCAGCCGGATAGCAATATCACCCGAGGTCATCGAACCGCTGCCATAACGTCGGATGCTGTCAAGGACGGCCCCTTTGTCTTCGCCAATGACAAGGTCAGCCGGATAAGGCGGCAGTTTTGTAGGTTCGACATCAAGAACGCGGGCGAAGGCATCGTTTGCGAATAGAAAGCGCCCGTCGCGGTCAACGAGAGCGAGCCCCAGTGGCAAGGTCGACAACAATTGCTCAACATGCGCCAGTGCCAGACCGCGGTCCACTGTAGCGCCCTCTTCATCGACGGCGAGCAACAGCGCCGCGCCTTCCGCAGCATTCTGGTTCAAGGGTATGTGCAGCAACCGGATCGGCAAACCACTGCGGCCCTCGCGTTCAAAATATACGCTGCCCTTTTCGTCCATCCGCACAAAGTCACCAAATAGCTGCCCGCTAGTCGTCTCGACACCAGCACCCGTTGCCCGCAACGCAAAAGCCGCGTTTGCGCTGCGCACCCGGCCATCAGGGCCCACGGCAACCGCCATCACGCCACTGCTGGACATAGCCCGACCTATCCGTCCGGATATCAGCTCAATAGCGCGGCTTTCAATACCGAGCCGTTCCAAAGTTTCCAAACGCCACAAAAGATACTCGTCGGCCGCGCCTGCCCTTGCGACCTTGACGCTGTAACTGCGGCCCTCTTTCCTTACGGCATTAACGCCCGCGCTTCCGTCGCGCCAAGCAGCGCGGCCGGCTTCGACAAGTGCGACGCGGCTGGCATCATCAACACCTAGATCGGGCGGCGCCTTCAGCCCGGGAAAGGCCATCGTAAAATGGTCGTTGGCGCACACTAAGCGCCCGGCGCGGTCGCTAATTGCGATGGCGGCATTGCTCGACTGGGTCGCGGCATGGGTAATGGACCAATCGGGTACGGACAGCACTTGCCTATTGTCCGCTGTACGACCGCCACGGAAATATTGGATAAGCCCCGCAGCAGCGATGATCCCAGCGCTGCAGGACCCAACCAATATTACACTTTTGGTGGAAAACCACAGGATCAAAAGCGACAGCACAATTGCCAAAGACAGAACCGCCAATTGCAGCAGCTGTGGGCGAGGAGACGTATCGACATCCCCACCAAGCATCTGAAACTCAGTTGGCGGGGGTATCTTATTCAAAGCAGCTCCTTACCAGATTCGAACGCGGTCCTCAGGCTTGAGGTAAATTTTTCCATCTGCCTTGGGCTGGAACGCATCGTACCATTTGTCAAGATTGCGTACCACCCAAGCACGCTGCGTCGAGGGGCTGTGCGGATCAGTTATCAACCGCTGACGCAAATTGGCTTCGCGGTAATTGCGGCGCCATACCTGGGCCCAGCCAAGGAAGAATCGCTGATCCCCAGTCATTCCATCAAGTACCGCCGGCTCTTTGCCGTTGAGTGAAGTCCGGTACGCATCATAGGCAATCGTCAATCCGGCAAGGTCGCCAATATTCTCGCCCAGCGTAAATTCACCCTTCACTGATGCGTCAGGAAAAATCTTGTACGCGTCATATTGCGCAATCAATTTTTTGCCTGCTGCCTCAAAAGCCTTCACGTCGCTCTCTGTCCACCAATCGGATAGTTTCCCCGTGGCGTCATATTTGGAACCTTGGTCATCAAAATGGTGGCTAATCTCATGACCAATGACAGCACCAATGCCGCCGTAATTCACTGCTGCATCCGCCTTTGCATCAAAAAATGGTGGTTGGAGAATAGCCGCAGGGAACACAACTTCATTCATGCCAAAATTGGCATAAGCGTTGACCGTTTGCGGCAACATGCCCCATTCCCAACGACGGATTGGCTGCCCAAGCTTCGACATGTTATCATCAAAACCCCATTGGTTGGAACGCAGGTCATTTCCAAACACATCACCACGTACGATCTTCAGGGTAGAATAATCTTTCCAACGATCGGGGTAGCCGATCTTCGTTGTAAAGTTGGCCAGCTTGGCGCGTGCCTTGACCTTAGTTTCAGGCTGCATCCAAGCGAGATTATCAATGCGGCGGCCCATTGCGGCGAGCACATTTTTAACCAGTACATCCATCGCTGCCTTGGTCTCTGGGGGGAAATATTTCGCAGCATAGGCTTTACCCACCTCGTCACCCACGGTGCCTTCGGTCAATCCAATACCACGTTTCCAGCGCGGTTCGCGTTGCGGCGTTCCTTGCAGGGTGGTGCCGTAAAAGGCGAAGGTCGTGTCGGCGACAGCGTCAGGCAGAACGTTAGAGAAAGTTGACAGGCTGTTGACGAGCATCTGATCTTTCAGCACGGACAAATCCGTTTCCGCATATATATTGGATATGCCCGTCAGCGCGCTTGGCTGGCTGACGATGACGTCACTTATCTTGGGGCTCAACTTTGCAAGGATAGGCGACATTTTTAACCCTGGTGTTATGGCATCCAACTGCTGCAACGACATTTTGTTGTAGGTCTTGGTCGCATCACTGGAATCTTCACGCGTCCACTGTACGGCAGCAATTTTCTTCTCCATCGCAAAGATCGCATCGGCACGGGCCACTGCGTTTTTCTCACCCGCAAGCATCAGCATTTGTGCAAGATAGTCCTTGTAAGCCTTTCTTATACCTTCAAATTTATCATTTTCGATCAGATACATATCACGATCAGGCAAGCCAGTGCCGCTTTGATAAATCTGGAAAATATAGACGTCAGGGTTTTTGTCATCCTGCCCAACATAGCCACCGAACAACGCGCCAACGCCATTGCGTGCCGCAATAGGCATCAGCTTTTCAAAATCTGCTTTGCTTTTCACACCGCGCACGGTTTTCAACCATGGCTGTACGGGCGCAAGGCCCTTTTTCTCAACAGCAGCTTGATCAACATAGCTCGCGTAAACATCGCCTGCCTTGCTTCCCTTGCGGTCTTTCTCCGCATCCAGCACCAGCTTGACGCGGTCTTTGGAGAGATCGTCGAGGGCAGTAAACATTCCGTAGTTGGACTTGTCCGCTGGTATAGCCGTTGTGGCGGCCCATTTGCCATTTGCAAATAAGTAAAAATCATCTGCGGGCGACACGCTCGCATCCATGCCCGCTATGTCAAAACCGAAAGTGCCCAGTTGCGCGCCGTCTTTGCTAACTTTCTGCGGCGGCTGCTGCGCCTCTTGCGCAAAAGAAGGTGTTGCTAGCGATGCCAGCGACACAGAAGCGGCCAGTGCCAGCTTATTAGCGAAATTCATGTTTATACTCCCCGGAAAGATATGGGAGACTACTACGACGGACGGAACGATGCCTCCAAAGGCTTATCCACCAGACGCAATTGCTTTCGACCGGCGTCGCCATTTCACGCTCACCCGCCAACGCCAGAACAACGCTGCGATAAAATAGCCTATGATAGCCATACCGATAGAAATGATGGCAAGCCCGGCAATGCCCTGCAAAAGTGCAAGCGGGGCTTCGTTCCAGACATAGTCACCCCAAGCAGAAAGTGGCGCGGAAGTCTCTATCAGCTGGTAAAAGTGGCCCGACCCATTGTTTAAGCGAAGCACGGACTCGCCAACGTAAACCGATCCGAACAAGATAAACGGAGTTGTCGCAGGCATGCTCAGAAAGGTCATGGCTGCGCCGATGGGAATATTGGCCCTGAAAGGTAGTGCCAAAAGCGCCACGCCTGCAATTTGCACACCGGGTATCAAAAGGAAAATGCCTACCAGCAAGCCAAGTGCTACACCGCGCGGCACGGAGCGACGCGTAAAACGCCAAAGCGCCGGATGGAAAACGCGCTGCGCAAACGGTCGCAAGAAGCGACTGCGCTCAAAGCTGTCCCGTGTTGGTGCTTGCTGCTGAAGCCAGGCGTTGAATTTACTCATCCACGGTCCCGCATGATACGTCCTTGTTCCCGCTTCCAGTCGCGTTCTTTTTCTGTCGCCCTTTTATCAGGCGCCTTTTTACCCTTTGCCAATGCAAGCTCAACCTTTGCCCTACCTCTGCCATTAAAATAAATCGAAAGCGGAACAAGCGTCATACCTTGCCGCATAACCGCGCCATGAAGCTTATGTATTTCACGTTCGTTAAGCAGCAGTTTTCGCGGGCGTTTTGGCTCGTGGTTATTGCGGTTGCCGTGGCTAAACTCGGGTATGTTGGCATTGATGAGCCAAATTTGGTCATCGCGCACCTCGGCATAGCTTTCGGCGATTGACCCTTCGCCAAACCGAAGTGACTTTACCTCCGTACCTGTAAGGACAATACCCGCCTCATATTTATCATCGATATGAAAATCATACCGCGCCCGCCGGTTTTCAGCGACCGTTTTCACTTTGTTAAAGGCTTCGGGCTTTGGGCGGGTCATTAAATAAGGCCTGCATTCTCCAAGGCGGCGTCCACCAGTCGACGGCTCGCCTCGCTTGGCGGCGTCATTGGCAAACGCAATTCTGTTGGAAATCCTTCGATAACACGCGACAATGCATATTTTATTGGCCCAGGAGATGCATCAGAAAACAGCGCTAAATGAAGAGGATATAGCTTATCGTTCAGTTCGCGTGCGAGATCGTAATCGCCCAAGGCACATGCCGCCTGAAATGCAGCGCAAAGCTTCGGCGCGACATTAGCTGTAACTGAAATACACCCCCTGCCCCCCGCAGCGTTGAACGCTAGCGATTGCTCATCAACGCCCGACAGCAAGCAGAAATCCGGTCCGCAAGCCAAGCGGTGATCGGTGACACGGGGCATATCTCCGCTGGCGTCCTTAATGCCGATTACCGTGGGGAGCTTCGCAAGCCGCGCAACGGTTTCAGGTTTAATATCGGTCACCGTCCGCGCAGGTACATTGTACAGCACGATGGGCAAGTCGTTCTTCTTCGTCATATGTTCAAAGTGCGCGTAAATGCCCTCTTGATTGGGGCGGTTGTAATATGGCGCAACTACGAGCCCAGCAGCCGCCCCGCTTTTCTTTGAAAAGTTCAAGTGCAGAACCGCATTGTTAGTGTCGTTCGACCCGCAACCAGCGATAACAGGAACACGGCCAGCGGCCTGTTCGATACACACTTCAATAACACGATGATGCTCGGCATTCGACAGCGTTGATGCTTCGCCAGTGGTCCCAGCCGGCACAAGCGCGTTAGAGCCCTGATCGATTTGCCAATCGATCAACGCGCGAAAATGCTTTTCGCTAAACGCTCCGTCGTAAAAAGGAGTCACTAGGGCCGGTATTGAACCCGAAAACATAGCATAGGACTTTCATTCTGGGCCATAATAGCCGCTTGTGGCTATATAGTCGTTCATTCAGCAACTGATAAGGATGGGGCACATAATATGTCCAGCATGGTAAA
>NZ_JBIKPH010000209.1:0-2572 GCF_044357595.1 Sphingorhabdus sp.
TGCGCGACTATCCGATTGAACGTTTCTGGCGCGACCTGCGCGTGCACTCCATCCTTGAAGGGACCAATCAGGTTATGCGTATGATTATTGGCCGGGACCTTTTGCGCCAATGACCGATGATGTTTTGGTTGTGGAGTTGATTTTATGATTACGGGCACAGATGCAAATATGGGCACAACGCCTGTTAGGTTAGAACATCTGTTCGACGAGCAGGCATTGGTCGCCTGGATGGTTGGAAATGTTGAAGGCTTTGCTGGGCCTCTCACAGTTGAACAATTTAAAGGCGGCCAGTCTAATCCGACTTATAAGCTTATCACGAATACAAAGTCGTACGTATTGCGCCGCAAGCCACCGGGTGATTTGTTAAAGGGTGCACATGCGGTTGATCGAGAAGCGCGAATTTTATCAGCGCTTGGAACTACCAGTTTTCCTGTGGCTAAGGTTTACGGTCTTTGTGAAGATGATAGCATTATCGGCACTTCGTTTTTTATCATGGAGATGGTTGAAGGGCGTATTTTTTGGGATGCCACATTTCCTGATGTCGAAACTGGCGGCCGCGCAGCCTATTTTGATGCTATGAATGCTACCATTGCGTCCCTTCATAGAATTGATCCCGCCGCGGTTGGCCTTTCAGACTTCGGCAGGCCAGGTAATTATTTTGAGCGACAGATTGCGCGTTGGTCGAAGCAGTATCTTGAAGATGCCGATGCAGGTCGGGATTCAGAAATGGACAAATTAGTCGAATGGCTGCCAGCTAATATTCCGCTCGACGATGAGACTAGCATCGTTCACGGCGATTTTCGCTGCGATAATATGATATTTCACCCGACAGAACCACGTGTGCTGGCTGTTCTGGATTGGGAATTGTCAACACTAGGACACCCGCTCGCCGACTTCGCCTATCATGCGATGATGTTCCGGATGCCCCCAGACATCGTAGCAGGGTTAGGGGGTGCTGACTTAGCTGAGCTTGGAATTCCATGTGAGGCAGACTATCTGGCCGCATATTGTCGTCGCACTGACCGCGCGTTGATTTCTGAGGCCGATTACGCCTTTTATGTAACATTCAATTTTTTCCGACTTGCCGCAATTTTCCACGGTATCAAAGGTCGGGTAATTCGCGGGACAGCTGCATCCGCACACGCGAAAGAGCGCGCTAAAAGCTTTCCAAAACTTGTCGCTCTCGCCCGTGAAAGTATGGAGGCCTGCTTATGAGCGATGCCTTATGCGCCTGTAACGGTTTGGTTCCAGTCGCTTGTCTCTCATCATGCCACCTTAGCTTCGAAAGCCAAGGGGTTTAAGCGGTCCTTACCCAAGTGAAGGGAATTGGACACCGTCACATCCATCCCGACGCTGCCAAGTCGTTTTCTCACGCATTAGAACCGTGAGATTGCCCCCCCACATACTTTGATACCAGCACCGCTCACATAACTAGCGCTATTTGTTGCCAGAAAAAGAGCCGCAGCGGCAACTTCGTGCGCCTCCCCAATACGACCAACAGGCGCTTTTTCTTCCCAATAAGCGCGGAAGGCAGGGTCTGCCATAGAAGGAGCAGCCAATGGCGTCATTATTGCGCCGGGCTGCAGATAATTTGCAGTTATACCAAATTTACCCAGATCAGCAGATAGTGATTTGGTAAAGCCCGCAATTGCGTGCTTGCTGGTGCCGTACGCGCAGAGCGAAGGCCCACCAAAGTCTGACATGATGGAACCGAGATTAATGATCCGGCCAGACCGGCGCAATTTCATATGCGGCAGGACGGCACGGGTAATCATAAAGGGTGCCGTGACGTTGACCTCCATAGTTCTCAACCAGCTTTCCGGCGTCTGGTCTTCAACAGTGCCCGGCAAGCAAATTCCAGCGTTGTTGACGAGGATATCAATATTGCTGAAGCGAGAGAGCGCGGCTTCGACTATATTCTCTGCTGCATCAGGTGCCGTTATGTCGCACAAGAGGAGTGCGAGCTTGTCGCTAGCTTGCAGATCCGCTGCGTCAAAGCGCTGCTGATCCACGGCAAGCACTTCTGCGCCTTCAGCTAGGTAGAGACGCGTAATGGCTAGCCCGATACCGCTAGCGGCTCCAGTTACGATCGCCGTCTTGCCGGCAAGTTGTCCTGTCATTTGCTTCTCCTTTTCCGGTGCTTGTAAAAATCCAACCCAGCCTCTCTGAACTTGTCTTGGCTTACTCCGCCCGACCAGCTTGGCCACATCGTTTCATAATTGTGCTGGGTATCATCCGTACCCTTGGACACTGTCGTAGGCGGCAATGCTGCAGCAGTGCAAGATACGATGTTAAGTATTTTGTCTTTTTCTCAAGCCATTAAAGAGCCCGCCTTGATAGCCTAACTTCTCCAATCCAATCATGCTCGCATGTTCGCTTGTTGGTTGCCACGCCGACATTTGAGAGTAGACTAGCGATGCTGGAGAAGCGTTACCGACAGGCATTATGATCAGGCTTGGCTGCTCGGATATCGGAGGGCAATCAGACGGTCAGAGATGGAAACGGGAGGGTCTATCCGTTTGGGTAAGTGGATCGCTGGTCAATTAATCCCAGCTAACTGCATCTTTTCTCG
>NZ_JBIKPH010000210.1:0-2548 GCF_044357595.1 Sphingorhabdus sp.
AATCGCTTGGCGTGACCGAAGCGCAATGGCGGCCTGCTATGCGGACCTTTAAGGGGCTTGCCCACCGCATGGAGGTTGTTGCCGAACGGAACGGCGTATTGTTCATCAACGACAGCAAGGCGACCAACGGTGCGTCCACCGCGCCTGCGCTGGCGGCATATCCGCGTGTGCACTGGATCGTCGGCGGCTTGCCCAAAACAGAGAATCTTGATGAATGCATTCCCAATTTTGGCCATGTTGTAAAGGCTTACACCATTGGAGAGGCTGGGCCGCTGTTTCACGAACTGCTGTCCCCGCATTTGCCAGTAGAACGCAGTGAGATGATGGGCACTGCAGTGCACTCGGCGGCGGCACAGGCGCAACCCGGTGACGTTATCATGCTCTCACCTGCATGCGCGTCCTTTGACCAGTTCAAGGATTTCGAAGCGCGCGGCGATGCATTCCGCGCAATTGTGGAAGCGTTATGAGCGACGGCAAAGATGTTCCTTGGGTATTGGCGGCAAAGACGGGCAAGATCGGCTTTGCCAACCGTTTGGGCCGTGGTGACCGTTCGCCGCTGGGCGTCTGGTTCTGGGAACTTGACCGGGTATTGTTGTCGCTGATGATGGTATTGATTGCGATTGGCTTGCTTGCGGTTGCGGCGGCATCGCCCGCCGGTGCGCAGCGGCTGTCGGCTTCGACATCGCAATTATCCTCGCTGTATTTCTTTTATCGGCAGCTGATGTGGGTGATGGTTGGCGTGCCAATCATGCTGTTTATCTCGATGTGTCCGCGCGAAAAGGCCCGACGCATTGCCGTTTATGGTTTCTGTATTGTGTTCGTGCTGCTTGTGCTTGTGCCCGTATTAGGGCGCGAGGTGAATGGATCGCGCCGCTGGATTGGCCCGGGTTTTGCGGGGCTTCAGCCATCGGAATTCCTAAAGCCCTTTTACGCCGTTACGATGGCATGGATTATCAGCTGGCGGTTGAAAGACCCGACTCTGCCAGTCCTGATTATCAGCAGCATTGTTACCGCTGCTGTCTGTATCTTCCTTTTGATGCAACCCGACCTTGGCCAGACGATATTGTTCATGGGCACATGGTTTGCATTGATGATGGTCGCTGGCGTTCCTGCAAGCCGTCTCTGGGGCCTTATCATCAGCGGCATCATCTTCATCGTGCTGGCCTATAATTATTACCCGGTTGCAACGCAGCGCATCGATGCCTGGATTTTTGGAACTGAGGGCCTAACCCATGACAAGATGGCGCTGGCGACATTGATCAATGGCGGCTTTATTGGCCTCGGCCCGGGACTTGGGGTCAAAAAATATTCGTTGCCTGAGGGGCATACCGACTACATCTTCTCCGTGATAGGCGAAGAATTCGGTCTGCTTGCCTGCATGGTCATCGCCATACTGTACTTTGCCATACTGGTGCGCATCATCATTCGCTTGCTGGATGAAAAGGACCAGTTTGTAGTGCTGGCGGTTACGGGGCTGGGCGCGCAGTTTTGCGGGCAGGCGATGATTAACATTGCGGTTAACCTAGGCGTCTTTCCCTCTAAGGGCATGACTTTGCCCTTCATTAGCTATGGCGGATCATCCATAGTTGCGCTTTCGATGACATGCGGTCTCATACTCGCACTGACGAAGCGAAACCCGTATCTTGACCGGTCGCTGTATATGGTGAAGGGACAATGGCCATGACCATATCTCGGCATTATGTCTTGGCCGCCGGCGGAACCGGGGGGCATCTGATCCCTGCCTTTGCCTTGGGGCAAGAACTGATAAACCGCGGCCATCATGTAGCTTTAATCACCGATGCGCGTGGCGCAAAAATTCCGGGCTGCCCAGATAAGATGGCAACCCATTTGCTGCCCGCTGGCCGGATCACCACAAAACCCAGCAGTTGGCTTCCGGGGATCCTGGCGATTGCCCAAGGCCGCAAGATGGCGCGCCGCTTATACGAAAATTTTGAACCAAGCGCTGTGGTTGGCTTTGGCGGTTATCCGGCGTTTCCTGCACTTCTGGGGGCCTTTGCCGAGAAGATCCCGGCGATTATTCACGAACAAAATGCCGTGCTTGGCCGTGTTAATCGCTTCACCGCGCGGCACGTGAATGCCATTGCCACATCCTATCCCGAAGTGCTGCGTCTGTCGCCGCGCTACACTGGCAAGGTGCATCTTGTCGGCAACCCAATCCGCGAAGAGGTGCTTGCCCTGCGCGACAAACCCTATCCCCCGCTTTTGGACGCGGATATTTTCCGCGTGCTTGTGACGGGCGGAAGCCAAGGCGCAACCGTGCTTTCTGACGTTGTGCCCGATGGCCTTTCCCAACTGCCGCTAAACTTGCGGCGTCGGTTGCAGGTAACGCAGCAGTGCCGCGCCGAAGACATTGAGGCTGTGCGCGCAGCATATGCCGCCCGCGACATTCCGGCCGAACTCGCGACCTATTTGCCTGACCTGCCTGAACGACTTGGCTGGGCGCATATGGTGATATCGCGGGCAGGGGCGTCAACGATAGCCGAACTAACCTGCGCTGGACGGCCCGCCATATTGGTACCGCTACCAA
>NZ_JBIKPH010000123.1:0-7266 GCF_044357595.1 Sphingorhabdus sp.
TTTGCAGTGGCATTATTGGCAGCCGCTATAGGTGTTGCGGGCACTATGGCGTTCGCTTGACCCCCATATTGATTGCGCATATGTTATGCACATGAATAGACCTTCACGCGTTAACGCCGCGAAGCGCTCCACAAATGTAAGCTTGCCCGGTCATATGGTTGATGAGGCCAAGCGGCTCGGGATTAACGTATCGGAAGCTTGCGAGACCGGACTGCAGGAACAGGTGCGCAAAGCGTTGGGCGAGGAGTGGAAACGCGAAAACCGCCAAGCTATTGAAAGCTGGAACAAATGGGTCGCCGAAAACGGTATGCCTTATGACGAGTATCGCCAGTTTTAATGGCGCGCTTTGATGTTTACAAAAACGGAAATGCGCGCGGTCTGTTGCTGGACATCCAGTCAGATTTGCTTGATGAATTCGACAGTCGGGTGGTCGTGCCTTTACTGCCAGCCGAAGACATGCAGTCCGTGTCGCGATTGCACCCCGTATTTGTGATTAACGATGAACGGTACATTATGTCGACACATCTGATTTTTGCCATTCCGGTTGATAGACTTGGTGCAAAAATCGGTTCTCTGGCGCAGGAAGATTTGGTCATCACCTCCGCAGTCGATAAACTATTCAGCGGATATTGAAGCGCATGATCGAAAAACGCATACTCTTGATCGTAACCGGCGGAATAGCTGCCTACAAATCGCTGGAGCTTGTGCGCCTGCTGAAGCGGCAGGGCATCGCTGTGCGGGCGGTGATGACCAAAAGTGCGGCAGAGTTTGTCACGCCTTTGTCGATGGCGGTGATGACCGAGGATCAGGTGTATGGTCACATGTTCGACCTGAAAGAAGAAAGCGAGATTGGGCATATCCAGTTGAGCCGTCAGGCCGATCTGATCGTTGTCTGCCCCGCGACTGCCAATATCATAGCAAAAATGGCGGCAGGAATTGCCGACGACCTCGCGACCACGATCCTGCTGGCCACTGACAAGCCCGTGCTTGCGGTTCCCGCCATGAATGTGCGCATGTGGAACCATCGGGCAACTCAACGAAATCTGACGCAATTGCGCGCCGATGGTTTGCACATCATGGCACCCGACGAAGGCGCAATGGCATGCGGCGAATTTGGTCCCGGCCGACTGCCCGAACCACCTGCCGTCGCAGAACAGATTTGCGCGATGTTGGGACAGACTTTCAACGCTGCGTTAACTGCGGGGCGTTCGCCAACGACCATTCCGAGCGCTGCGCCGCTCGCAGAGCAGGCGGATTTTGCGAACATGAACCACCGCCCTTTGCTCGGTAAGCGCGTTCTGGTGACCGCTGGCCCAACGCATGAGGCGATTGATCCTGTGCGCTACATCGCCAACCGTTCGTCGGGACGGCAGGGTTTTGCCATTGCCGCCGCAGCGGCTGACTTGGGCGCTGAAGTCACGCTCATTGCTGGACCAGTCCATCTGGAAACACCGCCGGGCGTTGTCCGGATTAATGTCGAAACCGCGCTGGAAATGCAGGCCGAGGTGGAAAAAACTCTGCCCGTCGACGCCGCTATCATGGTGGCAGCTGTCGCTGACTGGCGCGCGGCGCAGGCCCCTGACCAGAAAATCAAGAAGGATGGCGACGCGATACCAGCCCTCGTTTTAACCGAGAATCCGGACATATTGGCAAGCCTTGCCACCCATAAGCACCGCCCAAAGCTGCTGATTGGATTTGCGGCGGAAACCGAAAAAATTGTCGATCATGCACAGACGAAGCTCACCAAAAAAGGCTGCGACTGGATTGTCGCCAATGACGTGTCGGGCGATGTGATGGGCGGCGAAAACAACGCCTTTCACATTGTCACCAAAGATGGCGTCGATAGCTGGCCCGAAAGCCCCAAAGATGTCATTGCCCGCAAATTGATGGAGAAGGTTGCCGATGCACTCGCAAAAGGTTAAAATTCGCGTTTTGCGCCTGAATCATAGCGCGGGCTTGACGCTGCCCGCATATGCAACAACCGGCGCCGCGGGCATGGACATTTGCGCCGCCGAGAGCATGACCCTGCGTGTTGGCAAACGCCACGCGGTAGCCACCGGCTTCGCCTTTGCCATTCCCGACGGATACGAAGTGCAGGTGCGCCCGCGCTCGGGCCTCGCGCTGAAGCATGGCATCACCTGTCTTAATACACCCGGCACTATCGACAGTGACTATCGCGGCGAAGTGAAGGTTATCCTTGCGAATTTGGGCGAAGATGATTTCATCATCACCAAAGGCGACCGGATCGCGCAGATCGTGGTTGCGCCGGTCACTCAGGGTACGATGATCGAAGTGGAATCGCTGGACGAAACCGCGCGCGGCACCGGGGGTTTTGGTTCCACCGGCGTATGACGCTTAGCGACCAGCAACTTGACCGTTACGCCCGGCACATCGTGCTGCGCGACATTGGCGGCGCAGGACAATCCAAATTGCTGTCGAGCCATGTGCTGCTGATTGGTGCGGGCGGCATAGGTTGTCCCGCCATCCAATATCTTGCGGGCGCTGGCGTCGGAACGATCAGCGTCGTTGATGATGATGTTGTGTCCTTGTCCAATCTTCAACGGCAAATTCTGTACAGCGAAAACGACATTGGGACGGCGAAAGTCGATGCCGCGGGCGCCGCCGTGGCGCGGTTAAACCCCGACGTGACCTTCCATGGTATCAAGCGGCGTATCGACCGCTCCACCTCGGCAGACATTCTAACAGGCGTCGATGTCGTCATTGACGGTTGCGACAACTTCGCAACGCGTCTGATCGTCAATGACCTCTGCCTTGCCGCGAAAGTGCCTTTGGTCAGCGCCGCCATTGGCCAGTTTCACGGTCAGATTGGCACCTTCACTGGCTGGGCAGAAGACGCCCCCTGCTACCGCTGTTTTGTGGGTGACGCGCATGACCCCGATGATTGCGACGACTGCGCCACACAGGGCGTTCTGGGGGCCATGTGTGGCCTTATGGGATCATTTGCTGCCATGGAGGTCATTCGCGCCCTAACGGGCTTTGGAGAGGCCCAAAAGGGCAAGCTAGTTCTATTCGACGGCATGGCGCCCGCGATGCGTTCTATACAACTACCCAAAGATCCTGCGTGCAGAAGCTGCGGCGTTCTAGCTGCCTAGTATTTCTTCCACCCATGCGGGCACGACTTGAGTCGCTGGGCCATGCCGCGATTCTGCAAACCATGATGTGCCGTGCGATGGTTCAAGGTTTAATTCTAACGTCCTGATACCCTTCTGCCGCGCCTCACGCACAAGTCCAGCGGCGGGGTAAACTGCGCCTGATGTGCCAATGCTGACGAACAGGTCCGCGTGGTTCAGCGCGTGGTAAATCTCGTCCATCCGGTAAGGCATTTCCCCGAACCACACGATGTCAGGCCGCAACTGCCCCGCTATGCCGCATGCTGGGCAGGCGGGTCGGTCAATCAATGTCCCGCGCCATGGGTGGCGTTCATCACAGGTCATGCACCACGCATTCAAATGCGTACCATGCATATGCAGCAGACGCTGCGCCCCTGCCCGTTCGTGCAAATCGTCGACATTTTGGGTCACGAGCAGCAGATTACCTGCCCAAGCGGCATCCAGCCGCGCCAGCGCATAGTGCGCGGCATTTGGTTCAACCTGCTGAATACGTTCGCGGCGCATATCGTAAAAACGCAGCACAAGGTCGGGGTCACGTGCGAAAGCCTCAGGGGTGGCCACATCCTCGACCTTATGCTGTTCCCAAAGCCCGCCTGCACTGCGGAAGGTATCAATACCGCTCTCAGCACTGACCCCAGCGCCCGTCAGAATGACGATATTTTTGATGTCTTGATCCACATTCATGCCCTCAACGTCACCCCGAACTTGTTTCACCACCTTAATATAGTAAGACCGGTGGACAAGGTCAGGGTGTTAAATATGAAAATTGGAATCATTGGCAGCGCAGGGCGCATGGGGCAGGCTTTGGTCGACGCCATTCAGGCGGATGGCCACGAACATGCAGGCGGCGTCGACAAAGACGGTGATCTGGCCGTGTTAATCGCCGCATCCGACATACTCGTCGATTTTTCGAGCCCGCATGCGCTGGAAGCAAATCTTGACGCCTCCGTTGTAGCGGGCAAGCCGATCGTCATAGGCACGACCGGGTTGGAGGAACGCCACCATTTCCTGATCGACGATGCCGCGCGCGACATTCCCGTTTTGCAGACAGGCAACACGTCCGTAGGCGTAACCATGCTGGCCGCATTGGTCGAGCAAGCCGCCCGCCAGCTTGGTGAGGATTGGGACATCGAAATATTGGAAATGCACCACCGGCATAAGGTTGACGCCCCGTCGGGCACGGCCCTCCTTCTGGGCGAAGCCGCTGCCAAGGGCCGCGCGATCGACCTAAAGGATCATAGCGACCGAGCCCGCGACGGCATTACGGGCGGGCGCAAGGCCGGCAATATCGGTTTTGCATCCTTACGCGGCGGCAGCGTTGCTGGCGACCATATGGTGATCTTCGCATCCGATAACGAACGCATCGAGCTTGTCCACCGCGCCGAAAATCGCGCGATATTCGCCAATGGCGCGGTAAAGGCTGCAGTATGGCTCATGCGGCAAAAGGCCGGCCGGTATAATATGCAAGAGGTCCTCGGTCTTTGAAAAAGGACGATATCTTTGAATTTTACCGGCGGCTGGCGGAGGCAAATCCCGACCCAGAGACTGAGCTGGCTTATGGTAACCCATACCAGTTATTGGTCGCCGTTACCTGTTCGGCGCAATCAACCGATGTGGGTGTGAACAAGGCGACGAAGGCTTTGTTCGAAGACGTAAAGACACCTACGCAAATGGTCGCGCTTGGGCTGGATGGCTTGAAAGCGCATATCAAGACCATCGGCCTCTTTAACAACAAGGCAAAGAACGTCATCGCGCTGTCCGAGATCCTCGTGCGCGATCATGCAGGCGAAGTTCCTGCCGACCGTGATGCGCTGGAGGCGTTACCCGGGGTAGGCCGCAAGACCGCCAATGTGGTTATGAACACGGCATTTGGTGCTGAAACCTTCGCCGTCGATACGCATATTTTCCGACTGGGAAACCGCACGGGTATTGCACCAGGCAAGACCGTCGTCGCGGTCGAAAGGGCACTTGAGAAAAGCACCCCAAAGCCGTTTCGTATTGGCGCGCACCATTGGCTGATTTTGCATGGCCGCTATATCTGCAAGGCGCGCACCCCCGAATGCTGGCGTTGTCCAGTGGCCGACCTGTGCCGCTTCAAACCCAAAACACCAGCGCCCAAAATCAAGTCAGCTAAGGTTCAGGCTGACGCCGCTAAGGCAGAATCATAATATTGGAGATTCAAGATGCGTAAGTTGCTGTTGATCATTCCCGCCATTGTTTTGCTGTCCGGCGGCGCCACCATCGCGCTTTCCAGCAAAAAAGCGCCCGAGCCCGTTCGCGCGGTGGGCGAACCGAAAAACTGCGTGACCATTTCGCAAATTCGTTCAACGAAGGTCATCGACAGCAGTAACATTGATTTTCACATGGTCGGCGGCAAGACGTACCGCAATAGATTGCCGCAAAGTTGCCCCGGGTTGAAATTCGAAGAGCGGTTTTCTTACCGTACTTCGCTCAATCAATTGTGCAGTGTCGACATCGTCCGCGTGTTGCATGATCAAGGCGGGAGCCTGTATGAAGGCGCTGGATGCGGGCTTGGCAAGTTTCAAATGGTCGAGAAGGTTTCAGCTAATTAAGTAAATCCTCCCCATGGACTTGCGAGGGGGAGAACTAATTTTACTTCCCAGTCCAGTTACCCGGCCGCTTCTCGACGAATGCCGCCATGCCCTCTTTCTGGTCGATCGTACCAAACAGGCCGTGGAACAAGCGGCGTTCGAAAACGACGCCTTGCTGTAACGTGGTTTCAAACGCAGCGTTGACCATTTCCTTGCACGCGATTGCGGCCAAAGGTGCCATGGCAGCAATGGCGGTCGCGGTCTTCATAGCTTCGTCAACGAGCTCAGCTGCAGGAATCACCTTTGCGACCAAGCCCGAGCGTTCGGCCTCTGCGGCATCCATCATCCGGCCCGTCAGGCACATTTCCATGGCCTTGGCCTTGCCAATCGCACGCGTCAGCCTCTGCGACCCGCCCATTCCGGGCGTAACGGCCAGCTTGATTTCAGGTTGCCCGAATTTGGCATTGTCGCCCGCCATGATAAAGTCCGCCATCATGGCCAATTCGCATCCACCCCCCAGCGCAAAGCCATTTACAGCGGCGATCCAAGGCTTGCGTGAAGCCGTAACGCGGTCATAGCCTGCGAAGAAGTTAGAACCGTACATATCGGCAAAGGATTGCGACGACATTTCCTTGATATCCGCGCCTGCGGCAAAGGCCTTCTCGCTGCCAGTTAATACCGCGCAACGTTGGCTGTCATCGGCATCGAAAGCAGCGAATGCAGCAATGAGGTCAGCCAGAACCTGACTGTTCAGCGCATTCAACGCTTGCGGCCGGTTCAATGTCATCAGCGTAACAGCGCCGCGTTGTTCGACCAGGATTGTTTCGTATGTCATAAGGGCTTCCATTCTTCTTGCGCAGGCAATGGCGCAAATATCGCGTCAATCAGGCCTGCCGTGACGTCTTCAGCTGTCGCAGGATCCCATTTTGGAGCATTGTCTTTATCAACAATCACGGCGCGCACGCCTTCGGTAAAGTCGGGGCGCACGATGACCCGGCTCGCGATGCGATATTCCATGGCCATGTTATCGGCAAAGTCGGCAAGCGCGATACTTTCTGCCAATTGGCGCAGCGCGACCTTGCAGGTTTGCGGGCTTTTGGATCGCAGTGTTGCCAATTCGCGCATCGCCCATTCGCTCTCATCGCCCTCAAGGCTTGCGAGAATATCCTCAAACTGGTTGGAGCCAAAATGACGATTAATCTGGAACAATGTCTCTACAATTTTGGACTCTGGCGGGGTTTCCGACAAGGTGCCCAATATCCCATCGATCCGCTCAACATCTTCGGTCGCAATCCGCATTTTGGCGTCGGCGAGCGCGCTACTGGGTAGATATTGTGTGGCAAGACCAAGGGCGAGACAACCCGATCCTGCGATCCGCGACCCGGTCAACGCCAGAAACTGCCCCACACGGCCTTCAAGCCGCGACAGATACCAACCGCCGCCGACATCAGGAAAGAGGCCAATGCCGGTTTCAGGCATCGCGAATTTCGTATTCTCGGTGGCCACGCGGAAACGTGCAGGTTGGCTAATGCCAACGCCGCCACCCATCGTAATGCCATCCATGAATGCAACCACTGGCTTTG
>NZ_JBIKPH010000028.1:0-20346 GCF_044357595.1 Sphingorhabdus sp.
TGCAGCCTGCCGCAGATGACATGGCAAGCGCGCTTGCGACCACAACAATCCACGCGCCTTTGGTACCGCTATTTGCCAATGTAACCGCTGCGCCTGTTTCCGACCCCGACACCATTTCTGCGCAGTTAGTGCAGCAGGTCACTGGCCGTGTGCGCTGGCGCGAATCGGCAATTGCCATGGCCGAGGCGGGCGTTACCCATTTTGCCGAGTTCGGCGGGAAAGTTCTCTCCCCGATGGTCAAACGCAGCGCGGGCGAAGACATTGCGACCTCAAGCGTCATCAGCATGGATGACATCGAAGCCTTATTGAAAGCGATATAATGACCGACCAAATCCTGCAGTCACGCGATGGCGGTATATTGACCATCACCCTTAATATGCCCGAAAAACGTAACCCGATATCGGATGTCGGCGTCGTCGATCAAATGTGCGACGCTTTCATAGCAGCGGATCAGGATATGTCGGTGCGCTGCGTTATCCTGACCGGCGCAGGGACAGTTTTTTCATCGGGTGGCGACCTCAAGCAGATGCGCCCTGATAGCGGCGGGTTGCGGGCAGGCCTGCCTGCTGAAACCCGGCGTAATTACAAATATGGTATTCAGCGGCTGCCCTTGATGTTTCAGGCGCTTGAGGTTCCGGTCGTCGCGGCGGTCAACGGGGCAGCCATCGGTGCGGGACTTGACCTGACAACGATGTGCGACATACGAATCGCTGCGGCTTCGGCAAAGTTTGCCGAAAGCTTTGTGCGTTTGGGAATCACTCCAGGTGACGGCGGCGCATGGCTTTTGCCGCGGATTGTTGGTTTTTCAAAAGCCACAGAGCTTGCCTTAACCGGTGAAACCATCGACGCAGCAGAAGCTTTGCGCATCGGGCTCGTTTCCGAAGTGGTGGACGATGCCGAATTGATGGCCGCCGCGCGCAAGGTTGCAAACAAGATCGCGGCGAATCCCCCACATGCGGTTCGGATGACCAAAAGGCTGCTGCGCGAAGGGCAGACAGCGGACCTCAAAAATATCCTCGAAATGTCGGCCGCGATGCAAAGCCTTGCGCACGCCACTGCCGATAATGACGAGGCCATCACCGCGTTTCTGGAAAAACGCGAACCCGAGTTTAAGGGAGAGTAATATGTTTGATCTAACCGGTATGACCGCGCTCGTCACGGGGGCATCGGGCGGGATTGGCAGTGCGATCTGTCAAGCGCTTGCGGCCCAAGGCGCGCGTCTTGCGGTTTCGGGCTCCAATGTGGACAAGCTTGAGGCGTTCCGAGCGTCTTTAGGGGGCGACCATGTCGCGGTTCCCTGCGACCTAGGCGACAAAGACAGCGTTGAGGCGCTTGTGCCTGCTGCGCTCGAGAAATTGGGCCAGATCGATATTCTTGTAAACAATGCCGGTGTCACCCGCGACAACCTTACGATGCGGATGAAGGATGAAGAATGGGGCGACGTTATCCGCATTAATCTTGAAGCGACATTCCGCCTGATGCGCGCCGCCACCAAGCCAATGATGAAGGCGCGCTTTGGCCGGATAATTACGATCACCAGCGTCGTTGGCACCACAGGCAATCCCGGCCAAGCCAACTACGCAGCGTCCAAAGGTGGCCTTACAGCGATGACAAAGGCCATCGCGCAGGAGCTTGCCAGCCGTAACGTGACGGCCAATTGCGTTGCGCCAGGCTTCATTGCAACCGCAATGACCGAAAGCTTGCCCGATGCCCAGAAAGACGCACTAAACGCACGCATCCCCATGGGCCGTATGGGCGAAGGCACGGACATTGGGGCTGCGGTTGCCTATCTCGCATCCAGAGAAGCTGGCTATATTACAGGCCAGACAATCCATGTGAATGGCGGCATGGCGATGCTTTGATGTACAACCGTCGCTTGCCACTTGCCAGCGGCCAATCTGGACATTAGGGCAATAATAGAAATTCATCATCCCAACCAATTAAGGGGCACAAAAATGAGCGATACCGCAGAACGGGTCAAAAAGATCGTAATCGAACATCTGGGCGTGGAAGCCGACAAGGTCACGGAAGCTGCAAGCTTCATCGACGATCTTGGCGCAGACAGCCTCGACATTGTCGAGTTGGTTATGGCGTTTGAAGAAGAATTCAACGTCGAAATCCCAGACGATGCCGCTGAAAAGATTGCCACCGTCAAGGACGCGATCGATTTCATCAACAGCAACGGCTAAGCCGCTTCGCGCAATATGTTGCGCGGTTAGTTAGAAATTCAAACGGCTTTCCGGCCAGCGTCAACAGCGCTCCAGTCGGAAAGCCGTTTGCTTTTTGGGCATTATTCACAGTAATAGGCCGCAAAGATAAGCATATGGAGATAACGCAATGCGTCGTGTCGTGGTCACCGGATTAGGTCTGGTTACACCCTTGGGTGCAGATGTTGAAACGACTTGGTCCAACCTGATAGCCGGGAAATCTGGCGCGGGTATGATTACGCATTTCGACGCAAGCGACCAGAAATGCCTGATTGCGTGCGAAGTGAAGCCAAAGGACCACCCATGGGGCTTTGACCCTGACAAGCGCGTTGACCACAAGGTGCAACGCCAGGTCGATCCATTCATTATTTTCGGAATTGATGCCGCTGGCCAAGCGCTTGAAGATGCCGGCCTCACAGAATTGACCGAAGAGCAAAAGGTGCGCGCTGGTTGCTCAATCGGATCGGGCATTGGCGGTCTTCCGGGTATCGAAAGCGAAGCGTTGCTGCTCGCAGAAAAAGGACCAAGCCGTGTCAGCCCACATTTCGTGCATGGACGCTTAATCAACCTCATTTCCGGTCAAGTCAGCATCAAATATGGGCTAAAAGGCCCGAACCACGCAGTCGTGACCGCGTGTTCGACGGGGGCGCACTCCATTGGCGATGCTGCCCGCATGATCCGCGATGATGATGCAGACATCATGGTCGCTGGTGGTTCGGAAGGCACCATAAACCCGCTCGGGATCGCGGGCTTCGCTCAAGCGCGTGCCTTAAACATGAGCTACAACGACCGTCCAGAAGCCGCAAGTCGGCCATATGACAAGGACCGCGACGGTTTTGTAATGGGTGAAGGCGCGGGCGTCGTGGTTCTGGAAGAATATGAACATGCAAAGGCACGTGGTGCAAAGATTTATGCTGAAGTTGTAGGCTACGGCCTGTCGGGCGACGCCTATCACGTAACGGCACCGCATCCTGAAGGTGACGGGGCTTTTCGGTCGATGCAAATGGCGTTGAAAAAGGCGGGCATGACGCCAGCCGATATCGATTATATCAACGCCCATGGCACATCGACCATGGCCGATACGATTGAACTGGGCGCGGTAAAGCGCCTGTTTGGCGATGCGATGTCGTATGTATCGATGAGCTCGACCAAGTCTGCCATCGGCCACCTTCTTGGCGGCGCGGGCGCGGTTGAGAGCATTTTCTGCATCTTGGCCATCCGCGATCAAATCGTGCCACCGACGCTCAATCTGGACAACCCGGATGACGGGACTGAAGGCGTCGATTTGGTTCCGCATGTGGCCAAGAAGCGTGAAGTGAAAGCTGCTTTGAACAACAGCTTTGGCTTTGGCGGTACCAATGCCAGCCTCATCATGAAAGCCATCTGACAATATGCGCCGCCTCGCCACATGGGCGATATTAGCGGCGGCGTTGCTGCTTGCAGTTATTGCCGGCAACTTCATCTATGGCTGGACTGCTGCAGGACCGCTGGAGCGCGAAACCAGTGTTGTGATTAAGCCAGGGTCAAGCATCACCTCGGCCGCTCAACAGCTTGAAAAAAGTGGCGTGGTAAAATCCGCCAGTGCTTTTGTGAACCGGGCAAAGGTGTTTGGCGCGTCCAGCACGATCAAGGCAGGTGAATTCGTCATTCCGGCGAAAGCTTCCAACTCTGACATTTTGTCCATACTGACCGGTGGGAAAACCGTGCAACGCATGGTGACCATTCCCGAGGGCATGCCGTCGATCATGGTGTATGAACGCATCATGGCGAATGATCGGCTCAGCGGCAGCATCTCTATACCGGCCGAAGGCTCAGTGCTGCCTGACAGCTATGCTTTTGACAAAAACGAACCCCGCACCGACGTCCTTCAGCGCATGCAGGACGCGATGACGAAAACAATGGCAGAGTTATGGCCGGAGCGAAGCGCAGACACCATGGTCAAAACCCCGCTCGAAGCGCTGACCTTGGCATCCATTGTCGAAAAGGAAACTGCGTTAAAGTCCGAATTGCGGATCGTCGCTGGAGTCTATTCCAATCGCTTGCGTACGGGCATGCGGTTGCAGGCTGACCCAACGATCATTTACCCGATCACAAAAGGTAAGCCGCTTGGCCGCCGTATTCGCCGATCCGAAATTACGGACGTGAATGATTATAACACCTATGCAATGGCTGGTCTGCCAAAAGGACCAATTGCCAATCCGTCGCGCGCAGCAATTGCTGCGGTGCTAAACCCGCAAAAGACTAGCGCATTATACTTCGTTGCCGATGGCAATGGCGGACATGTTTTCGCCGACACGTTGCAAGAGCATAATGCAAATGTGGCAAAATGGTACGCTCTGCGCCGCCAGCGTGGTGAAATGTAGCCCTTAAGGCTCAACGATGTTGAACGCGCCCGGCATCGGATCAAGTGCAGCCTGAAGCTTTTCAATCACCGTCCGGTCACCCTCAATCTTCAACCCTGCCATTTGGAGCTGCGCCGCGGGCATTTTGAGGAACAGCAAAGCAAGAAACAATTGGCGCGGCCCTGTTATGGTCACGGCTGGCGAAGCATGCCCTTTGCCCATTTCGCTAAACATCACCGAATTGCCAACCGTGATTTTCGCCGTTTCCTTCCGGTCCGAAATCACGAAGTTCAGCGCCAACGCTGCGTCGCCAATGATATTCGGGTCCAGCCGTGTCGCGACCGAGTCTAGCAATAGGCCCGTCGGTATCGCGGAAATCATATCGATGCTTTGCGCGCTCACGCTCGCCTTCATGCCCTCGCGCAATTCGCGTGCGCCTGACAAGAACATGTTGCGCCAAATGGCGGATTCGGCCTGATAGCCTTGCTGTTCATAGCTGTCGGCGAGCAGCGCCCGTCCCTCAATATTTTTGGGGTCCGCAAAGACAATTTGGTTCAGCAGATCCGACGACCAACGATAATCTCCAGCTTTCATCGCCTTCTTGGCCTCAGTGATGACCTTCTTCGCGCCGCCCATTGCCGCGATCATTTTGGCCGCGCTCACTTCGGGCGGATGCGGGTTCAGATTTGCAGGAACAGCATCGTACCAACCGAGATAATATTGATAAATCGCCTTCGAATTATGACTATATGTGCCGTAATAGCCCTTATTGAACCATTGATTGGCAATCGCAGGCGGCGCCTTCAAAACCTCAGCAATTTCCGCCTGAGTCATGCCCTTGTTCATCATGCGGACGGTTTGGTCATGCAAATAACGGTAATTGTCGCGTTGCCCCGACAGCCAACCTTTGACCTCTGCCTGACCAAAACGCGGCCAGCAATGGCTTGAGGCAATGATATCGCTCCGGTCACCATAAAGGTTGACCGCTTCATTCAAAAACCCGGACCAACTCAGCGTATCACGCACCTTTGCGCCACGTGGCGTCAGGATATTGTGGAGAGTACAGGTCGCGATCTCCGCCGCAAGAAACGTCCGCGACGCTGGCATGTACACATTCATCTCGGCAGGGGCTTCTGACTGAGGCACCATTTGGAACTCAAGCGTGACGCCATCAACTTCACGAAGCTCTCCCGTTTTGCGGATATCGATTGTGGGCGGAATGAGCGTAATGTCACCGCCGCCAATGCCTCTGCCAATGCCGCTGCCCATGGTTCCTTGTGGTCCGGAGGTCAAGTTGGTGCCGAACTGGAATGTGGCGCGCCTGCTCATTGCAGGACCAGCCATGACATTTTCAGACGCGGTTTCGGCGAGAAAATGTTCCGGCGCGATAATCGCCACCTTGCCGGCTTTCACATCGGCTTCGTTGATGATCCCGCGCACCCCACCAAAATGGTCGCCATGGCTGTGGCTATAGACAACTGCGGTAACTGGCCGCGCACCTAGCTTTTCATTCACAAGCTTTAGCGCAGCGGCCGCCGTATCGCGGCTCGTCAGCGGATCGATGATAATCCAGCCCGTTTGGCCCTTGATAATCGTCATGTTCGACACGTCAAAGCCGCGTACCTGCCATATATTGTCCGCCAGCGCGTAAAGACCATGTTTGCGCAACAGCCCCATATGCCGCCACAAGCTCGGGTTGACGGTGTCGGGTGACTTGCCGTCGGCCATCCAATCATACGCACCGAGATTCCAGACGGGCTTGCCATCTTTATTGGTGATGACAGGGTCGGACAAAGTACCGATAAAGCCCCGGTCCGCAAAATCGAAATCGCGGCCGTCCTCGACTGGAAGCTGCGCCGCGACGTTGCGTTGCGCCGCGATCGTCACATCAGAGGCTGGCTTGGCATCTTGTGCCCATGCGCCGGTGGCAGATACGGTGCCCAATAACGCCGCCCATAAAATTCTCCGCATCCTACTTCCTCCAAATATTTTGACAGCTAAATGCAGCATAAGATGGCGCAGGTAAATCCGCTATTTAGCCACGCATGCTGGCCTTAAAGTGCGGATCACAAGAAACTGTAAGGATCGACATCCACCCCGATACGGACGCCGCGCGGAAATTGTAGGCCACCCAACCACGTGCGGATAATTGTCTGCACTTCAACCGAGCGCTGTGCATGCACCAACAGCCGCTGACGATAGCGGCCTCGCAGCATCGCGAGCGGTGCGGGTGCTGGACCGTAGACATGCATGCCCTCCACCTTCGGTGCAGCGCCACCCACTGCGCGTGCTGCCTCAATTGCCTCCCGTTCGTCCTCGGACGAGATGATAATCGCGGCAAACCGGCCAAAAGGCGGTGCGCCAGCGGCTTTACGCTGCTCGGTCTCTGCGTCATAAAATGCATCGCGGTCGCCAGCGACCAAAGCGGCGATGACGGGGTGGTTGGGGTTGCGTGTCTGGATAAAAACTTCGCCGGGCTTTTCCCCGCGTCCCGCCCGGCCAGCGGCCTGTGCGATTTGCTGGAATGTGCGTTCTGCTGCGCGCAAATCCCCGCCCTCAAGACCCAAATCAGCGTCGATCACGCCGACCAAGGTCAGTTCAGGAAAGTGATAGCCCTTTGTTACCAATTGCGTGCCGATGATGATATCTACCGCCTTGTTTTCGACACGCGATACGAATTCGGCGGCTTTTTCCGGTGACCAGAGGGTGTCCGATGTCGCAATAATAGTGCGGGCGTTCGGCAACAGGCGGTTAACCTCGTCACTGATGCGCTCAACGCCGGGGCCACAGGCGACCAAGGTGTCGCTTTCGCCGCATTCAGGACATTCGTCCGGCGGTGGCATGACGTGGCCGCAATGATGGCAGGCGAGCCTACGAACAAGTCGGTGCTCAACCATCCAGCTTGTGCAATTCGGGCACTGAAAACGGTGACCGCAGGTTCTGCACAAGGTCAACGGCGCATATCCCCGTCGGTTGAGGAACAACAGGCTCTGTTCGCCCCGTTCGACCCGCTCTTCCAGCGCTTTCAACAATGTCGGCGCAATCCAGTGCTGCGATTCAGGCGCATCCAGAGTGAGGTCGATGGCCTTGATCTCGGGCATTTTGGCCGCACCAAAGCGTGACGGGATTTCAAGCCCTTTATATCGTCCAATCGCAACCATGTGCCGCGATTCCAGTGCGGGCGTAGCTGAAGCCAGCACGACCGGAAAGCCTTCAAAACGGCCACGCATTACTGCAACGTCGCGGGCATGGTAGCGCACGCCGTCTTCCTGTTTGAAACTGGTCTCATGCGCCTCATCAACGATGATGAGGCGTAGATTGGGAAAAGGAAGAAAAAGAGCCGAGCGCGCGCCCACGAGCACCTTCGCACTGCCATCGGCAACAGCGCGCCAGACACGGCGGCGCTGGGTGGAGCGGAGATTGCTGTGCCATACGGCTGGCTCGACGCCGAATCTGCCTTCAAAGCGCGCAAGAAACGGCGCGGTCAACGCGATTTCGGGGAGCAGGACCAGAACCTGTTTGCCCAGACGTATCGCCTCGGCGACCGCCTCAAAATAGGTTTCGGTTTTGCCTGAACCCGTGACGCCATCAAGGACGAAGGTGTCAAATCCGCCCGTCCGAACAGCCTCCACCATGCTGGTTGCAGCCGCCTGTTGTGCTTCATTCAAAGCCGGCGCAGCAAAGTCAGCTTGTGGTTCGGGCAACGGCGTGTCGACGCTGATCGTGACAGGTTCAAAGGCGCCTGCCTTGATAAGCCCGCGAATGACCGCGTCACTCACCCCAGCCTCCGCCGCCAACTCGCGCACAAGGCCCTGAGCGCCTTCCAGTGCATCCAGAGCAGCCGCGCGTTGCGGTGTAAGCCGTGCAGGTTCGAACCCCGTGCGGCGATACTCCGTAATAGTGCCTGAGGCTGTGAATGCAGCGGAAGACGCCAACACCATCCGCAACACCGCAGCATGGGTGGTCAGATAATAATCAGCAACCCAGTCAACGAGGCGGCGCAGACCCGGCCCAACTGGCGGGCATTCAACACGTTCAAGCACCGCGCGCAGTTTGCTGGCGTCCACGGGTTCGTCGCCAAAGACATCATCGTCCCAGATGACGCCCGGCAATTTGCGTGGGCCAAGCGGCACCATCACGACAGTGCCCGGACCAGCGTGCATGTCGGCAGGTAAGCGGTAATCCAGCGGACCAATCGCTTGCGTCAACAAGACGACACGGACGCGGTTGGTGGGCGGGCTCATGACGGGCGTATAGGCAATTGAATGGCTAACGTCACCACCTTCATCAGTTGCTAGCCTTCTCAATCCAATAGGCCCTGTTATTTCTGCTGCAACTTTGCCAATAAGCAGTGAACCCGAATCTCCAATCAGGAAGACGTCCCATGAAATTCTTTGCCGATACCGCTGACATTGCCGACATCAAGGATTTGGCAGCGACTGGTTTGCTCGACGGTGTGACCACTAATCCGTCATTGATTGCCAAATCAGGCCGGGATTTCATTGAGGTAACGCGCGAGATCTGCGCGCTGACCGACGGTCCGGTTTCGGCGGAAGTCGTTGCGCTTGACCATGTAACAATGATGAAAGAGGCCGAAATCTTGCGCAAGATTGCGGACAATGTCTGCATCAAGGTGCCATTGACCATTGACGGTTTGAAAACCTGCAAGGCGCTGACATCGGAAGGCACTTTGGTCAACGTCACCTTGTGCTTTTCCGCAAATCAGGCTCTTTTGGCCGCCAAGGCCGGTGCGACCTTCGTATCTCCGTTCGTTGGCCGTCATGACGACAATGGCTTTGATGGCATGCAACTCATCAGCGACATCCGTTTGATCTATGACAATTACAATTTCGGCACCGAAATCTTGGTCGCCAGCGTCCGCCACGGTGTCCATGTGCTTGAGGCAGCAAAGATCGGCGCTGATGTAATGACTGCGCCGCCTTCCGTCATCAAGGGCTTGTTCAAGCACATCCTGACCGACAAGGGCATCGAAGGCTTTTTGGCCGATTGGGCGAAAACTGGTCAGGCGATTGGTTAATTTGTGATTGCAGACAACCGCACAAACGCTGGCAAAAATCTTCGGATTTGCGGAGCTGCATCTATGGGCTATTGTCCGTATAGTTTTTAAAGGCGGGCAGACCTATCTTTAGGCAGAAGATGCGAGCACAAAGCTCGCCGGAGCCTAAAGATGAACAAGCCCGAGAAGGTGTTTCCCATCGCGCAAATACATTATGAAGACGAAATTGGTGAGAACGGCAAAATCGTCGTTCCCGATGAAGTCCAGAACGCCATCCGTACGCTGATTCGCTGGTCAGGTGATGACCCAGAGCGCGAAGGCTTGCTCGATACGCCTGCACGCGTTGGCCGCGCATGGCGTGAATATTGCGGCGGCTATGCCGAAAATCCCGCAGCGCATCTGTCGCGTACCTTTCAAGAGGTTGGTGGCTATCACGAACTGGTGTTGCTCAAGGACATTCCGTTCCAGTCGCATTGTGAACACCACATGGCGCCCATCATTGGTAAAGCATCGATTGCCTATATGCCAACGGACAAAGTCGTCGGCATTTCAAAGCTAGCACGCGTTCTGCACGGATTTGCCCAGCGGCTTCAGGTTCAGGAACGCCTGACCGCAGAAGTCGCAAACTGCATCTGGGAAAATCTAAAGCCAGCAGGCGTAGCGGTCGTTATCGAAGCGCAGCATGGCTGCATGACCGGACGCGGCGTGAAGGTACATGGCGTTGGCATGGTCACTTCAAAACTTATTGGCTGCTTCCTTGACGACCAGTCAAGCCGCAAGGAAGTGATGAGCCTGATGGGTTACTAATCTCGTTCAGCTCGGTATCTTTTGGTGTATGAAAGACCATCGGCAGCACCTAAGGTTGCGGGATAGCCCCTCTCTTCAATCCGCGCCGGACAACAGCACCATGGTCTTTACCCTTCCCCAATTCGATCTTGAGGCCTTTGTGCGGGCTACACTCGCCGAAGATCTGGGGCCGACCTCCAAGGACGTTACGTCCGAAAGCGTTATTCCAGCCGATATACAGTTTGACGGTGTCATGGACAGCCGTGATGCAATAACCGTCGCGGGCTTGCCGATTGCGGCAGCATTCTTCCGGTCGCTTGACCCTGCAATGGACATAGCAATGTTGGTCGAAGACGGCCAGCAAGTGCCAGCGGGAACGGACCTTATGCGACTAAAGGGCAATGCCCGCGCTATGTTGACGGCGGAACGGTCTGCGCTGAATACCGTGCAGCACCTCTCCGGCATCGCGACGATGACGCGGCAATATGTCGACGCAATAGCGGGCACTGGCTGTATTCTTCTGGACACAAGAAAAACCATTCCTGGCCTTCGCGTGCTGGAAAAATATGCAACCCGCATGGGCGGCGCAACGAACCATCGCATGGGATTGTGGGATGCCGCCATGATTAAAGACAACCATGTCGCGGTCGCAGGCGGCGTGGCCGAGGCGGTGGCGCGCGCACGAAATGCTGGCGTTGAACGCATTATCTTAGAGGTTGATAGCATCGCGCAGATCGAGCCTGGCCTTGCCGCAGGGGCCAGCCATTTGTTGCTGGACAATATGGATGCCGATACGCTGCGCGCGGCTGTTGCGCTCATTGCTGGCCGCGTGCCAACCGAGGCCTCGGGCGGTGTCACCTTGGAGACTATCCACGCCAAGGCGGAAACTGGAGTCACCTATATCTCCGTGGGTCGCCTCACCCAAAGCGCGCCTGCCGCTGACATTGGACTGGACTTTGCGCAGGCTTAAGGCCCTCGCATTTGCCGGCGTTGTGGCGGCTGCCCAGCCTTCGCCGCTCATCGCACAAGCGTGGCAATGCCAGCCGCCAAAGTTTCTGCCCCGTCCAGCGTTAGAATTGCCACAACCAGGTCAGGTCCGGCGCGGCACCATAGACGGCTACGTGCTGACGCTGAGCTGGAGCCCGGAGCATTGCCGTGGGCGGGAACGCGACCCGGCCCGGCGGTTCCAATGTTCTGGCGAAATCGGTGACTTCGGCTTTGTGCTGCACGGCCTTTGGCCAGAGGCGAAGGGGCCAAATCATCCACAATATTGCCGCGCTGTTGGCGTCTTGCCTCGGCGGGTCGTTACTGAAAACATCTGCCTCAGCCCCTCCCCCCAATTGCTGCAACATCAATGGGCAAAGCATGGCAGCTGCATGGCCAAAGCACCGGAAGCTTATTTTGGCGCCGCTAGGTTGCTGTTCAATGCCATTGAATTTCCCGATATGGCGCGGCTTTCGCGCGAACCCGAGCGCGGAACCCGGTTAACTGCGCAAGTGCTGGCCGAACGATTCGCCGATCTTAATGAAGGTCTGCCGTCGGATGCCATCATTGTTAAGACGACGGACAAGGGCTGGCTTGACGAAGTGCGCATATGCCTTGGGCGCGATTTCAAACCTCGGCGCTGCAGGCCATCAAGTCAACTGGCACCTGCCAAGGCACAAATCAAAATCTGGCGCGGTCGTTAGCCTTCAATAATCCGCGTCCCGGGGTGATGCTTGTCGAGATGCTTCTTGATAATCCTCAGATTCTTGGTGTTGGAACGCCAGACAAGGTCAAATGCGTCGCCCACTATTGGAATTGCGCCAATGGCTGTATCAATGCCGACATTGGCCGTCATGCGGATCAGTTGCCACTTGGACATGCCCAGGTTGCGGGCCTCCCACACCATATACGCCCCCATTGCTGCGGTTATAAGATCACCCAATACGGGCACGAGGCCAATGATGCTATCTAACCCGAACGGAATTTTCGTACCCGGAACATAAAAGGCACGTTCCAGCAATTTTTCAAGCGCTTCTACACGCATGCGCACGGCCTGCGGGTCGTTGCCCATTCCAGGTATATCTTTAGCAATCTGCGCAAACTGTTCCTGCGAAATCGGCATTGGCGTGGCTCCTTAAAACCTATGTCGGTACACGTCCGAGATATTGCAACAGGTGCCAGCCTCGACCATTGGCGACATGCCCCAAAAGACCAGGCCGGATGACAGACCAGCGCAAGGGGTTGGCAATAGGAATGAAGGAGACGGTGCTTTGTAATTCGGCCTCTGCTTGTTCCAATAACTGCGCGCGTACTGCAATGTCGGTCGTGAAACGCGCTTGGGCGACAAGTTCGTCTGCGCGTGCGTTGCAAATGGTAGCAAATTTACAAGACAGTTGATCCAAGTACCATGCGGGGCTCGATTGCTCAGCGGTGCGATCAATCAGCCGCAAATCATGCGGCCTATCGATAGTAACGCGTTCTACATCAACGCCGATGGACGCAAGATCGGCGCGCAGGCGCGCGAAGAAAATCCGGCTACCATAGCCTCGGGGTAAAGCTACACGCAAACGCCGGATGTCGCCATTTGCGCGCTTCCAATTGGCGACCGTAGCCGCCGCCATCGCTCTGCGCGCATCTATCGCTGGCTTGGCCCACTCAGGGCGCGCTATGCTGGCGCGATTGGGTAAGCTCTCAGGAACTAAAGTCACGGTTTCACGCCATGCAACAATGTCGAAAGCGGTGAGCAATTTTGGACGATCAATGGCCATGGCTACTGCTTCGCGATTTGCCTTTTCGGCCAAAAATGCACTGGATTGGACGACTTGCAAACCGAACAGCCCTGGAACTGCATCAAACCGAATTTGGTCTGCCCTAATTTTGGCCGCTTCTAGCAAAGGAAAGCTCTCAAATCGCCCACCTTCAACAATATCGCTTTGACCAAGAACATAGCGTGCGAGCACAAGTGATGCCTCGCCGCGCCGCAATGTCACCGTGGCGCCCCCTAAAACTGCTGCACCTTCAGCATCAATTTCATTACGGCGCAATTGCATCGCCCGCCCGAATTTCTTGGCCTGCATTGGCCCTGAGCCAACCCCTTTGGTTAAAAGTCCAAATTCCGGCAAAGCGAGCAATTCCAGCAAATAAGGCATAGGCGCCTTCAATCTGATCTCCACTACCTTGCCAGTCATGGCGACAACACGGTCAATGATACCAAGTTCCGGTCCAAGCTGGCCCTTACCGATCGCGCGGATCCGAGCGTTCAAAAGCCCCGCCACCTCCTGTGCCGTCAATTCGCGCCCGTCATTCCATCGCGTTTTATTCAACCGGAAGATATAGCTCAAACCATCATCAGTGACGATCCAGCGATTGGCAAGGCCGGGCGCAACGCGTCCCTTTTCGTCGAACGTGACGAGCCCTTGCGCCGTTGCTGCGCGCAAATAGGCTGAAGCGAGCGGCAAGGGCGTAGCGGACACGTTGAAGGGTCGTGGACGGTCCTCAATGACATCAATGCGCACACGCTCATTGTCGACACCTTCGGAACATCCGGCAAGCATTGCGGAACATAGCAAAAGCAAAGATGACAGCGCGCGGATCATGCCATCACCATAAGCAGTATGTCCGCGCGCACAATCCACCATTCAACGGTTAGAACATGTGAACAGCAATATCTCGTTCGGCGTCGGCGGTAATTGCGAGGCAATGGCCTTGTTCATATTTTCAATATTGGTCCGTTGGCTTGGGTCCGCGGTACAGGTTTTGACATCGTATAATTGCCGCGCTTCACGGGCCGACTGCATCGCCTCATTGCCTGGCAAAAAGCGTTCGATGCGGAAGATTTCTGTTTCTGGAACATAGCTGACCACTGATATTTGCGCATCGTTGTTAGGCACGAAACTGCGGATCCAGCGGTCACCATTTTCGACATATTGGGTGCGTCCGTTCACACACCCATCGGACTGCCACGTGAATGCGACGTCTGCAGTATCCGACATGGTGACGCGGCTGCGTTCGGGTTGCAATATACAGGTTTTCGCCACGGGTGCTAAACTGTTGACCGCCGTCTTTTGCCCGACCGCATTATCCGGCGTATCGGCAGTCAAAACCGCACGCACGCGGTCATCAACTTCGTTGAATGATGGGCGTGCGGCAAAGATTCCGACCGCCATGACAAATATCACAGCGCCTGCAGCACATGCGGCTTTGAACCGGTCGCGCTGGCCGCGTTCCGCAAACTGCCACGCGGCGCCTCCTGCGAGCGCACTTACCACCAAAAGCAAGGCCGCGAATGCCAAATAGTTTTCCCGTTCCGCGATCACCGCGTGCTCAGCGTCACTGCGAACCTTGCCTTCGCGGCTAAGTTGCAACTCAGCTGCAACGCGCGCCTCTTTTTCCATCTTTACGCGTGTCGATGCCTCAAGCTCCGCTTCGGCACGCGTCAAGTCAGCTACCGAACGACAGTCGCCACGCACGGACCGAAATTCGATGCCTCTATTGGCTAGAAAAGTCGTCAGTTCGCGGGCAGAAATGGCAAAGTAAAATTCTGCGCCACCATCGGTGGGTACCGAGCCAAAGCTGTTGATCCCAAGCACACGTCCGCAGGCATCAACAATGGGTCCGCCACTGTTGCCCGGCGCGATAGGGGCAGTATGCAAGAGTGCTTCAACCGTTTTTGACGTACGGCCCGACGATACGGTACCGCGCGTCTTAACAGGCTGCTGCGGACGAAGAACATCCGCCTCGCTCTGCTCAAGCGCTATATCGACGCTTGCGGGGTAGCCGATTGCAAATACGTCTGCGCCGTCTGCTATGACGCCGGCAAAGATGCTAGCGGGAACGAGCGAACCAGATTTTAACTGCAGCAGCGCCAGATCCTTGCCTGACAAGCTGGCGACGACCGAAGCGCGGTAGCTTTGCGCACCGTCGGACGGCACAATGACAATTTGCGCGCTGTCATCACCCCTGGCCATTTCAACCACATGGGCATTCGTCACGATTTTATCGCGGGAGACCGCAACACCAGAACCTATGCTGACGATGCTTTGCTGCCCATCGGCAGTGCTAAAAACAACCACGCGCACAACGCTACGCGATGCCGCGCTGATGTCACTTGCATCGGCAAATGCTGGCACAACCAAAACCGGCGCCAGAAACAGGAAGAAAACGGCAAGATATCGCATGATGTTATCCATGGCTGGAGAGCCCAAACATCAACGCGGTTCCGGCGCGGGTCGTTCCGCAGATGGCGCGGCTTGAATATTTGCACCATTGCGATCAAGTTTGATTTCCAGAGGTACACCGCCCACATCGGTGTTCACAATTACCCCCTTCTCTTGATCGATCCTGACATCCGAATTGCCAATGTCGATGGGCAGTTCCTGCAAATCAGGCAAATCCAATGGTTCAATCGGACCTTCGGGATCGGGCGCCTTGCGTGTTTCGGGTGCGGCTGCTGGCGCAGCATTGCGGATAGATTGTGCCATGAAATCGCGCCAGATCCGCGCGGGCAGGCCACCGCCATTTACGCCGCGTAAGGGTGTGTTGTCATCATTACCAACCCAAACGCCAACCACCAGGTCGCCTGCAAAACCGATAAACAGCGCATCGCGGTTGTCTTGGCTGGTGCCCGTTTTGCCATATGCTGGAATAGACAGACGCGCGGCGCGGGCCGTACCCTTGTTGACTGTTGCTCCCAACAGATCGAGCAACATGCGGTGCATGCGACCACTAAAGGCGCGTGGGCCGGAAAACAGCCACTCGATCCAGCCTTGCTCTTCGCGCTTAAACGCATGGGGTTCGACAGGCCATTGGTTGCTCGCCACACCAGCATAGGCGGATGTCAGTTCGATCAAGGTCACCCCTGAACTGCCCAGCGCAAGGCTTGGGTCCAGCGTCAATGGGCTGCGAATGCCAAGGTCTTGCGCTGCTTGCTCAATCTCTTGGCCACCTATTTTTTGGTAAAGCCGCACCGCGGCAACATTGCTCGACTGGGCAAATGCCTGCTCAAGGGTGATATCCCCACGATAGCGCTGTCCTGAATTTTTAGGGCGATACGCGCCTTCATTAATTGGCGTATCCGCAATCATAGATTGCGGAGTCATGCCAGACCGCAACGCCGCCAGATAAACAAACAATTTGAATGTAGACCCTGGCTGCCGCTTTGCCTGCGTAGCGCGGTTGAAGGCAGATTCCTTATAACTTTTACCCCCGACCATAGCGACAACCTCGCCATTGGGACGCATCGCAACAAGCGCGATTTGCGCCCCAGCGACGCCAGAGCGGGCCACCACCTTGCGCGCAATATTCTGTAAACGCGCATCGAGCGTTGTGGTCATCTGCACGTCGGCATAGCCGCTTTCCGTTAGCAACCGCGCCTGCGGGATCGCCCAGTCGGCAAAATAGGTGCCTGTCGGTAAAGTCTCTCGTACACGCACGTCGAGCCGCGCCACAGGGGTGGCATCGGCCTTTGCTTGAGTGATAACCTTATTAGCAACCATCGCCTTTAGAACAAGCCTGGCGCGCTTTGCAGCACGTTCTGGGTTCTTTGTCGGGGCCAAGCGCGATGGCGCTTGCACAAGGCCTGCCAACATGACCGCTTGGCTCAGCGTCAAACGCTCCGGCTGACGGTAGAAATAATGCAAGGATGCGGCGCGCAGGCCATACACATTATCACCGAAATAGACGTTGGACAGATAGCGCCCCAGAATTTCATCCTTTGTCAAACGCCCTTCAAGCCAGAACGCGATGAGCATTTCTCGCGCCTTCCGCGTCAAGTTTCGCTCAGGTGTTAGAAACGTAAATTTCGCAAGCTGCTGAGTAATCGTGCTGCCACCTTGCGTCATGCCGCTGCCAAACGCGTTCGACCAAGCGGCACGGGCAAGGCCGCGCGGATCAACACCAAAGTGCGAATAAAAGCGGCGGTCTTCGATCGAAAGAAAAGCCTGAACAACATGCGGCGGCAATTCGCGGACATCGACAGGCTTATCGACGATCGCGCCATTGCGCGCGATAGGCGTGCCATCGGACGCCAGTAAAGTAATGCGTGGCGGCGCGATAGGCTGAAGCGATTTTGATAAAGGCGCGGTAACGGCAAGCCACAGCAGTAGCAGCATAAACAGAGCGATACATGCAGCGATGGTCCGGCTAATCCACCACCAGCGGGTTTTACCCAGAAATAGAAGTTTCCCGGCGGCGGGCTGTCCATTGTTCGACGGATGCGTATCGTCGGGAAAAGGTTGCGCGTAGCTCTCGTCGAAAGCGGCAAGCCGACTATCGATATCCGTGTTTTGATTAGAAGAGGATCGCCAAAAGAGCATTGGATGGCTGTATTATATCGATATAACGGTGAAGGCGAGTGTATATTTGATACACCTCGTCATCGGCCAATCAAGCCCTACCAAGGTCGCCCTTACCCAATGTGCCGCCTGCCATTTCGAGCATGCGGTCTAGGCTCTTTTTGGCGGCAAGACGCACATTTTCGTCTAGTTCGATTTGCGGTTGGAGATCACGCAAGGCGAGATATAATTTTTCCATCGTGTTCAGCGCCATATATGGACAGATGTTGCAAGCGCAATTTCCGTCGGCGCCGGGTGCACCGATGAAGGTTTTGGTGGGTTCGGCCTTTTCCATTTGGTGGATAATGTGCGGCTCAGTGGCGACGATCAGGGTGTCGCCTTCCATCGTTTGGGCATATTGCAGGATGCCACTTGTGCTACCGACATAATCCGAATGATCGATGATATGCGGCGGGCATTCGGGGTGTGCAGCAACTGGAACGCCGGGATATTGGGCTTTAAGTTTCAAAAGCTCGGTTTCCGAAAACGCCTCGTGCACGATGCACACGCCCGGCCATAACAACATTTCGCGGTTGAATTTGCGGCTGAGATAGCCGCCCAGATGGCGGTCAGGTCCAAAGATGATTTTCTGTTCTGGCAGGATCTGGCTCAGGATTGTCTCCGCGCTGCTGCTGGTCACGATAATGTCGGACAATGCCTTCACTTCGGCAGAGCAGTTGATGTACGTCAGCGCGATATGGTCGGGATGCGCCGCACGAAACGCTTTGAATTTTCCTGGGGGGCAGGCGTCCTCCAGCGAGCAGCCAGCGGCCATATCCGGCAGAATGACCGTTTTCTGTGGGCTTAAAATCTTGGCAGTTTCCGCCATAAACTTCACGCCGCAAAAAGCGATGACATCAGCATCGGTTTCCGCTGCGCGCTTGCTTAATTCAAGGCTGTCACCGACAAAATCGGCGAGATCCTGTATCTCTGGCTTTTGATAATAATGCGCAAGTATGACGGCGTTGCGTTCTTTTTTCAGCCGCGCGATTTCGGCGAGCAGGTCAATACCTTGCAGGTTTTCACGGGCGGTGGGGGCGTTCATGCTTTCATACCTTTGCCATGCCGAACATATCTCGACAGCTGATTTCAAAGTCTATGTGGTCGATTTGGTGTCGCGAAACAAGATCAGCCGGGCAACTTTGCGATTGGCCCGGTGCCTAAGCAGCCATGCGCCATTCTCCCCGAAGTTGGCACATCGCGAAACGATGCAAAAACAAGACGCCGTTAAATGGGCTCCAAGGTGTCCGCTGTCAGATGCCACCCATCGCCCTGCGCCGCCACGCGGCCCTGATTTTGCAAATCAATCAAATGCGCAAGGACCGATCGTCCCGCGGCGCCGATGAGGCGGGGGTCCAACCCCTTATACATCGCCGCTACCATATTGGGCACATGCCCCTCACCTGCCTCAAGCAACTTCACGATCTGCCGCTCGCGTTGACGGCGATGGCCAATCATACCGCGCACAAGCTGGCGTGGATTTTCAACTGCAGGGCCGTGGGCGGGGTAATAAATGCGGTCTTCACGGTCGTACAACTTCTGCAGGCTCGCCAGATAGTCACTCATGTCGCCATCGGGCGGGCTAACAACGCTCGTCGACCATTTCATGACATGGTCGCCTGTAAACAGCGCGCCACTCTCCTGCAACGCAAAGCACAGATGATTGCTGGTGTGCCCCGGCGTTGCCACCGCCTCCAGAGTCCAGCCATCGCCAGAGATAATCTCCCCATCGGTCAGGATGCGGTCAGGGCGGTAGTCCGGGTCAAAGGCACTGTCGGCCCGCGGCCCATCATCGCGCAGAACCAAAGGTGCACAGCCAATGATTGGCGCGCCAGTTGCTGCTTTTAACGGCGCTGCGGCAGGCGAATGGTCGCGATGTGTGTGTGTGCATAGGATCGCCACGACCTTGGCATCGCCGATGGCGTGCAAAATCGCCTCAACATGCCCCTCGCCGCGTATGTCGGCGGGATCACCAACGCTCTGACCGCTGCCAACTGGACCCGGATCAATTACGGCAACATCTTTGCCATTCCCGACAATCCATGTTTGCGTCCCCGTATAGGTATAAGGCGAGGCATTGGGCGCAAGCACCCGACGCACGAGCGCTTCATGCTGTTCGGTTCCGCCTGCTTTGATGGTGTCTGGCCAATTCATTACTGCAATATGGCGCATGAGGGACAAAAGAGAAAGGGGACGATGAGCGGAATATCCTGCGGGTGCAATCTACGCCATTGGGGTCAAGCCGATGTCCAACATGATTATAATGCTTTTGGAAGTTAAAATACTGATAAAATTTGTTTTATGTGACTTATGCTGAGCATGATGAACCTTCCCTAAAATCGGCTACCCACCTCTCAAGCATTTTACTTGAGTTTGCTCAAGCAACAAAAGCTATAGTGGCGTATACCGTTGGCGTGGGGGATTTGTTACCAGATTGACACAATATGTCTAGCGGTGTCATATGGCGACAATATTTTGACGCGTACTGTTGCAATGTTGCCATAGTGCCGCTTTAGGGACCGAGAAGGACAATAGTTGCCATTTAAAATCATCATGCAACAAGGGGGCTTTGACCTGTTGCGCGATGACGTCAGCATGTTGGCGCATCGCGATGATACCCCTGCAATTACGCTGGGGATCGGCGTACCTGATCTGGAAATGGTTCGTGGTAACTTTCG
>NZ_JBIKPH010000124.1:0-7204 GCF_044357595.1 Sphingorhabdus sp.
TTCGGTGCCACTTGGCTGATACGCGTCACCCAATTCCTTTTTGGTCGACTGCATCACGTCATACCCGAGTTGCAGCGTCGTTTCATCAAGCAACGCCAAAGGCCCGATCGGCATACCAAGCGACTTGGCCGCGTTTTCAATCAAAGCTGGCTTAACGCCCTCAGTGACCAGCTTCATCGCCTCACCCATATAGGGCGGGAAAACGCGGTTGGTGAAGAAGCCGCGGACGTCCTTGACCACAATAGGTGTTTTCTTGATCTTGGCATTATAATCGAACGCTGCCGCCAAGGCACGTGGGCCCGTCAATTCGCCTGGAATGATTTCGAGCAGCGGCATTTTTTCAACGGGTGAGAAGAAATGCAGCCCAACGAACAACTCCGGACGCGATGAATTTTTGGCAAGGCCAGTGATCGGCAATGTCGACGTGTTCGATGCGAACACGACATCAGGGCCAATTACGGCTTCAGCTTTCTTGATGACATCCGCCTTCACATCGGGACGCTCAAAAACAGCCTCAATGATAAGGTCGACATCCTTTAGGTCGTCATAATTGTCGGTCGGCGTAATGCGCGCCATGAAAGCATCCCCAGCTTCCTTGGTCATCTTGCCACGGCTAACGGCCTTGTCGATAATCTTGCGGCTGTAATCGACCGCCTTGTTGGCGTCTTCCAAGCTGCGGTCGAGAACGACAACATCCATACCGCCCTTAACGGTGACATGCGTAATGCCCGACCCCATGAGCCCGCCACCCAACACGCCAACCTTTTTGATCGCAACCGGCGGGACGCCCGCGGGGCGGCCAGCGCCCTTTTCAGCAGCCTGCTTGTTGATGAACAAGGTGCGGATCATGTTCTTCGCTTGGCTACCGGAAAGCAGCTTTGTGAAATATTTGGATTCCACACGAAGCGCGGTGTCGAACGGCAGGATAGAACCTTCATATAAACAGGACAAAATGGCTTTAATCGCGTCAAAATTGCCTTTGCTTTCTTTGTGCGCCATCGCGTTCAGGCCAACGAACAATTGCACCGCACGAGGGTCCATTGCCCCTGCCCCACCTGGGAATTTGAAATCCTTCTTATCCCAGGGCGCTGTGACCTTTGGATTAGCCTTCACCCATGCCTTGGCATTGGCAATCAGGTCAGCCGCAGGCGCAACTTCGTGCACCAACCCCTGCGCCTTCGCCGTTGCTGGATCCAGCGCCTTACCCTGAATGATCATCATCGCCGCGTTTTGCAGGCCGATGAGGCGAGGCGTCCGCTGCGTTCCCCCGCCACCGGGCAGCAATCCGACCATGACTTCGGGCATGCCAAGCTGGATCTTAGGATGATCTGCGACAACACGATAATGGCATGCCAAGGCAAGCTCAAGGCCACCGCCCAGCGCAAGGCCGTTGAGCGCGCAAGCGACCGGCTTTGCAGAAACCTTACCCGCACTAAGGTCCTTGGCAGACTGACCGCCCGTTTCCATTTTGCGCAGCAATGCGTTCAAGGCAAACGCCTGATCAAAGGCTTCTTTCGCACTGCCGGCTTTAGCGCCGCCCAACATGGTAAGGTCTGCGCCGGCCAAGAAACCAGACTTCTTGCCCGAGGTGATGACCGCGCCTTTGACGGCTTCATTGGTCGTAAAATCGTCAACCCATGCGCCGAATTCTTCAATCAATGCACCATTCCACACATTCATCGAGGCATCGGGCAAATCAATCGTCAAAAGCGCAATGCCATCGGCATCGATATCGACTGAGAAAGTTTTATAAGTCATATTTTCCGTCCCAATCAATTCACGCGTTCGATGATAGTTGCGGTGCCCATGCCGGCGCCAATGCACAATGTGGTTAGCGCAGTCGACTTGCCTGACCGTTCCAACTCATCAAGCACAGTGCCAAGGATCATCGCGCCAGTTGCACCCAGCGGGTGGCCCATGGCGATTGCGCCACCGTTCACATTGATGTCCGAATGATCGATGTGCATCGCTTCCATGAAGCGCAGGACAACCGAAGCAAAAGCTTCGTTCAATTCCCAAACGTCAATGTCGCTTTTGTCCATTCCAGCACGCGCCAACGCCTTTTGCGCGGCAAATTCCGGGCCCGTGAGCATGATTGAGGGTTCAGACCCGATAGAGGCCATTGATACGATACGCGCGCGCACCTTCAACCCGTATTTCTCGCCTGCTTCCTTCGTACCAATAAGCACGGCCGCTGATCCATCAACAATGCCCGAGCTGTTGCCCGCGTGATGCACGTGGTTGATTTTCTCGACCTCTGGATAGCGCATGATAGCTATATCATCAAAACCGGGCATCATCGTGCCCATCATCTGGAACGCTGGGGCCAATGCGCCCAAAGACTGCATGTCGGTTTGCGGGCGCATCAATTCGTCATGGTCAAGCACGACTTCGCCAATGACGTCCCTAATTGGCAGAATCGAGCGCGCAAAACGCTTTTCGGCCCATGCGCAGCCAGCGCGCTTCTGGCTTTCGACGGCATAAGCGTCAACATCGTCGCGGCTATGCCCGTATTTTGTGGCGATCAGGTCCGCAGAAATGCCTTGTGGGATGAAGTAATTGGCAATTGCCGAGCGGGGGTCAATTGGCCATGCACCGCCGTCGGAGCCCATGGGCACGCGGCTCATCGATTCAATACCGCCGCCTACAGCCAAGTCACATTCGCCAGACTTCACCTTGGCAGCCGCGATGTTGGACGCCTCTAAGCCCGAACCGCAGAAACGGTTTACCTGAATACCAGACGTCGTGTGCGGATAGCCTGCAGCGAGGATTGCCGTGCGCGTTATGACCGCGCCTTGTTCGCCCACCGGCGAGACACAGCCAAAGGCCACATCTTCAATTTCTGCGCCCGAAAGGCCGTTGCGGTCGCGGATAGCCGCCAATACCTGCGATGCCAAATCGATTGGCGTAATTTCATGCAGCGCACCGTCAGGGCGCCCCTTGCCACGCGGGCTGCGCACCGCATCATAAATATAGGCTTCGGTCATATTCAATCCTTCGTTACGACCACGGCGCCTGCCGCGATCAATTGGGAAATTTCGTCATCACCGAGTCCAGCCTCGGTTAATATGGCGGCATAATCACCGCCTTTTGTTGCAATCTCGAAATGGGTGGCCAAAGGCTGCGTTGCAAGCCGCGGCGCGACCTGGGGGTGCAACCAACGGCCGTCCTGCACAAATGCTTGCCGCTCCGCGTTGGCAGGATGCGACGCCGCCTCCACATAATCCAGCACAGGCGTTACGCAAGCATCGGTACCCGCAAAAATCACTTCCCATGCGTCGCGCGCCTTGGTGGCAAACACATCCTCAAGCATCTCATGCTGCTTCGCCCAAGTGGTTCGGTCGTGCTGACCTCCATAAGCATCTTTGTCGATGGGCAAGCGGTCCATCATTGCGGCAAAAAACTGCGGCTCAATGCACCCAACTGCCATGAACTTGCCATCAGCGGTCATGTAGCAGCGATAGAAAGGCATGGCCCCGTCCAGCAAGTTGGCCTCACGCTTCGTGCGCCATTGACCAAGGCCCGCCATACCATGGACAAAGCTCATCAGACTGTTGGTGCCATCGACAATGGCTGCATCAACTATATTACCTTCACCCGTCCGGCCGCGCTCGACCAACGCCGCAAGGATACCGTTGACGAGAAACATCGACCCGCCGCCGAAATCACCCACCATATTGAGCGGCGGTACGGGGGGCTGCCCATCCTTGCCAATTGCGTTTAACACCCCGGTCATGCCAATATAATTGATATCATGGCCGGCCATTTGGCTCCAGGGACCCGTCTGGCCCCAACCTGTCATCCGTCCATAAATAAGCCTTGAGTTTATGGCGTGGCAGACGTCTGGTCCAACCCCCATCCGCTCGGTCACGCCGGGTCGAAGACCTTCGATTAGGACATCAGCGGTTTCAACAAGTTTTAACAATGCAGCGACGGCTTCAGGTTTTTTGAGGTCGAGAACCATCGACTTTTTGCCCCGCGCATCAATCGCTTTGGGTACAAGCGCGCCACCCGGCCTGTCGATCACGATAACATCCGCGCCCATGTCCGCAAGCAGCTGGCCAGCGTAAGGGCCAGGCCCAATACCAGCGAGTTCAACAACTTTTATGCCGCTTAAGGGTCCATTTTTGGTCGGTAAATCAGTCATAGGGTCCTTCACTACGAAAACGCAGGATACAGGTTTAATCGCGCAATTAACGGAAATTCCCTAGTCGTTTCGACAGGTTGACGCAAGCGTCAAGCATAGCAGATCTCTGTTGTTTCGCTCGATACGAACGGTACGGTCAACGGTTCTGCCGTCCCTCGATCAGTGCATCGACAACATTGGGATCAGCCAAGGTTGAGGTGTCACCCAAAGCGCTGAAATCATTTTCGGCAATTTTGCGTAATATCCGCCGCATAATCTTGCCACTGCGTGTCTTGGGCAGGGCTGGCGTGAAGTGGATATGGTCTGGCGATGCGATTGGTCCGATTTCTGTACGCACTTGTAACCGAAGTTCTGCATGCAGAGCGTCCGAGGGTTCCGCACCAGCATTGAGCGTTACATAACAATAAATGCCCTGCCCCTTGATATCGTGCGGGAACCCAACAACAGCCGCCTCAGCAACCAATTCGTGGAGTACCAAGGCGCTTTCAACCTCGGCCGTGCCCATGCGATGCCCTGAAACATTGATGACATCGTCGACCCGGCCGGTAATCCAATAATAGCCATCGTTGTCGCGACGGCAGCCGTCGCCAGTGAAATATTTGCCCTTATAGGTCGAAAAATACGTCTGCACGAAACGGTCGTGATCACCATATAGCGTCCGTGCTTGGCCCGGCCAGCTGTGCGTGATGCACAAATTGCCATTCGTCGCGCCGCCAATATGTTCGTCGGCAAGAACATTACCATCGCCATCAACCAACTGCGGCTGAATGCCAAAATACGGACGTCCTGCGCTCCCAGGTTTCATGCCATGCGCGCCGGGTAAGGTTGTGATCATCACACCGCCGGTCTCGGTCTGCCACCATGTATCGACAATCGGCAACTTCCCCTCACCTACCGTCGCATGGTACCAACGCCATGCTTCGGGGTTAATGGGCTCGCCCACTGTGCCAAGTAAGCGAAGCGATTTGCGCGACCGCGCCTGAACCGGCGCATCGCCATCGCGCATCAACGCCCGAAGCGCAGTAGGCGCAGTATAAAAAATGTTCACCTGATGCCGGTCAATAATATCCCAAAAACGTCCGCTATCGGGGTAGCTAGGGATGCCTTCAAAGATCAGGCTGGTCCCACCATTTTGCAGTGGACCGTAAACGACATAGCTATGCCCGGTGACCCAGCCAATATCGGCAGAACAAAAGAAAACCTCCCCCGGCCGATAATCAAACACATAATGGAATGTGCTCGCGGTCCAAACAGAGTAGCCGCCGACGGTGTGTAAAACGCCCTTCGGGCTACCAGTTGAACCAGACGTATACAAAATAAACAACGGGTCTTCAGCATGCATCGGTTCACAGGCGCATTCGCCCGAGACCGCAATCTCGTCAAAATAATGGTCGCGGCCGGACTCCATCGTCACAGGCGCACCTGTATGGCGCACGACAAGAACGGCCTCGACCCCGCTCACCTTTTCAAGCGCAGCGTCAATATTGGCTTTCAACGGCACGGATTTGCCTCCGCGCAGGCCAGTGTCAGCGCAGATTACAAAGCGGCTGGAACAATCTTTAATCCGTCCCGCAATCGCTTCGGGCGAAAACCCTCCGAAGACAACGCTGTGCACGGCCCCGATGCGCGCGCACGCGAGCATGGCAACCGCGCCCTCGACGCACATCGGCATGTAAATGGTCACACGGTCGCCCTTGCCAGCGCCAAGTTTCTTGAGCGCATTGGCCATGCGCGTCACTTCGGCAAGTAGCTCAGAATAGCTGACACGCCGCGCAGGGTTGGCTGGGTCATCGGGCTCAAAGATAAAAGCAATCGCATCGCCCTTGCCCGCATTAACATGACGATCGATGGCATTGTGGCAGAGGTTAAGAACCCCGTCTTCATACCATTTGACATCCACTGGATCGAACGACCAATTGGCGATCTTCGTCGGCGGCGTTACCCAATCAATGCGCTCGGCTTGCTCTGCCCAAAAAGCGTCAGGATCGGCAATACTTTGCGCATACATCCGGTCATAATCGGTGGCACTACATTGCGTGTTTGCCGCGGCATTTGCGGGTATCGGGAACCAGTCTTGATGTTCAGTCACTTGCTCTCTCCCATAACGCAGCGTCTACTTAGCCCCTGCATAAGTGGAGTAGGCTGAGGGATTCAAGGCTAAAGCGTGCAACCGCTATTCACACGCCTCAAGAACCGCTGCAACTCTATCCACCCAATAGCGATTTACTGGCGGGCTCGTCTACGTTGCCAGGCATTGGAAAAACGAGCGAAAGCCTAATCTACATCATCAACCGAAACCGCCTCGCCGGTTACGCGTTGGGCCAATGCGGCAGCGATGAAGTTGTCTAGATCGCCATCAAGAACGTCTCCAGGCGTGGGGGATGTGACGCCTGTACGCAAGTCTTTGACCATCTGGTACGGTTGCAGCACATAAGAACGGATCTGGTGGCCCCAGCCGATTTCAGTCTTTGCCGCATATTCGCCGCTCGCAACTTCTTCACGTTTCCGCAATTCGGCTTCGTACAGACGCGCCTTCAGCATGCCCATAGCGGTTGCGCGGTTCTTGTGCTGGCTGCGGTCATTCTGGCTGGCGACGACGATGCCCGAGGGCTTGTGGGTAATGCGCACGGCGGAGTCCGTCGTGTTAACATGCTGCCCACCAGCGCCTGACGCGCGGTAGGTATCGATCTTCAAATCGCCTTCGTTGATTTCAATGTCGATATTGTCATCGATAACTGGATAGACCCAGACGCTTGAAAAGCTGGTATGGCGCTTTGCGGCGCTGTCATATGGCGAAATACGCACCAAGCGATGAACACCGCTTTCGGTCTTGGCATAGCCATAGGCATTCTCGCCCTTTACCAACAGGGTAGCCGACTTAATGCCAGCCTGATCACCCGCCTGATAGTCGACCATCTCGACCTTATATCCGCGCTGTTCGGCCCAGCGATAATACATGCGCTGAAGCATTTCGGCCCAATCTTGGCTCTCGGTTCCGCCAGCGCCGGCATGAATTTCAATAAAAGTGTCGTTGCTATCGGCTTCGCCGGAAAGCAG
>NZ_JBIKPH010000125.1:0-7196 GCF_044357595.1 Sphingorhabdus sp.
CCGTAAAATTCCTTCAACGCGTCTTCGCATTCCTTGTGGCCCTGAAACGTGCCATTCAGAACGCGGCTGCCCGTGGTGCCCGCGCCAAATTCGTCCAAAGCTTTCTTGCCTGCCGCGATGACATCATCATCAAAGGTCATGCCCATATAATTATAGGTGCCAAGCAGGATCGTTTCCTTGCCATTGACGACGGCAACGGTTGGGGATTTCACCTCTTCCATCACCAGGCTGAACGGGTCCTTCACACCAGTGGCGAGCAGACCTTCGCGCTGGGCGATTAAAGCGTCAAATTTTGAAAATAAGTCAGTCATTACCGTCTCTCGTAAAAAATTAGGCAGCGGTTAGCTTGGTCACGGCATCGACCAACTGGCCGACATTTTCGATCTCTGCCTGCAAATTCATGCTGATGATGATGTCGAAGCTGTCTTCGACTTCCGCGACAAAGTCCATGACGGTCAGGCTGTCCCATTCAAGGTCGCCAGCAAAGGTCGTTGTCTCACTGACATCAACGCCTTTTTTGTTAAATGGCGCAATCAAGCCCTTCAGGCGATCAAACATTTCGCTTCGGTCAGTCATTCGTAAATCCTCGAAATAGATTGCGACTATTGCGCTATATCGTGGCGCTATGGCAAGGGAATAAGGCGGCAAAAGGGCAAGGCCAAGGCGCTACATCCACCCTTGCTTGCGATACCATGTTACTGTGTCCTGAAGCCCCTTTGGCGTGGCTATTTCCGGTTTCCAAAGTTCGGGCGCTGGCGCGGCGTCCGGGTCAATGGTCCAGTCGGTATGCGCGAGATAATCGGCGCGATCCGGCGTCAACTTTGCCTTTGGTCCCCGAATAGCCCGATCGGCCCATCCCGCAATTTTTAGAAGAAAGCGCGGCGCGTGGATTGTTGTGATGTTGCGTCCGACTGCCGCGCCAATGGCCTTGGCAAAAGCTTCATGGCTCCACCCGCCCACGATAGCGTCATCAGCCTCAAAAACCCGCTTCGATACATCAGAAGCCGACAATAATGTCACAAGCAAACGCGCCAAATCATCGACATGAATGACGGAGACGCGTCCGCGTGGCGGCAGCAAGGCCCAGCCTTTGGCGGCAATACGAAACATGTCGAACATTTCTGTGTCACCGGGCCCATAGACTCCCGGCGGACGGATGACGGTCCAGTCGAGTTTGGAGCAGCGCACCAAATATTCTGCTTTCGCTTTACTGGCACCGTATATCGACAAGCCAGGGTGGCGGGCGGCGAGTGAGGAAACATGGACGAAGCGACCGATACCCGCCGATGCTGCTGCAGCGAGCATATGTGCCGTGCCCGTCACATTACCGCTTTCAAAACCTGCCGCATCGGGCGCGTTTACGACGCCTGCGACATGTAAGACGGCATCGGCCCCTTTGCATAATTCGATGAGGCTGGCGGCATCATCCAGGCGCCCATGCACCCAAGTTACCCCGGCTTTCTTGGGCTGGTCGCGCCGCGTCAACGCGCGCACATGCCAGCCAGCGGCAAGCAGTCGGTCAAGTGTGATCCGCCCGACAAAGCCCGTCGCGCCCGTCAGCGCAACTGTCTTCACAGAAGAACCAGTTGATCGCGGTGGACAAGGACGGAGCGCGGCACAGTCCCCAATATGGACGCCAACTCGCTTGACCGATGTCCACAAATTCGTGCGGCATCGACCGCGTCATATTCCGAAAGTCCACGGGCAATTGCGATATCGTCGTCGGCGCTAATGTCTATGACATCGCCGCGCTTAAACTCGCCCTCAACCGACAAGGCGCCAGCGGGCAACAGGCTGCTGCCGTTTTTCAACGCCCGAACCGCACCATCGTCGATGCGGATGCGGCCCTTGACCGTTAGCCGCCCGCTGAGCCAGCTTTTGCGGGCCGACGCCCCTTCACGCGGGACGAAGAAGGTCGCTGCGCCACCTTGCTCTAATGCCAAAAGCGGGTGGTCGCGCAGGCCCGATGCGATGACAAGGCCAATCCCCGCGCGCGTTGCAATGTCGGCGGCATCCAGCTTGGACGCCATCCCGCCCGATCCCATGCCAGAGGAGGAACCTTCGGCCACCATCACCCGCACGCGGCCATCAATCTTCTCGACGGTTGGAAGCAACATAGCGTCGGGCAAATGCGGCGCACGGTCGAACAGGCCATCGACGTCGGACAGCAACACCACGCCAGCAGCGCCCGCCGCTTGCGCAACACGGGCTGCCAAACGGTCGTTATCGCCAAAACGAATTTCTTCGGTGGCCACGCTGTCATTTTCGTTGATCACAGGCACCGCGCCTGCCCCCAACAGGCGGTCCAATGTAGCGGCGATGTTCAAATAGCGGCGGCGGTCTTCAAAATCATCCAGCGTGACCAATATCTGCGCTGCGGCCAAGGACTGCGCTTCCAACAAATCAGCCCAAATGCCAGACAGCACAATTTGCCCCACGGACGCCGCAGCCTGCGCATCGGCAAGGCTGGCGCGGCCACCCTTGTCAAAGCCAAGCCGACGGGCACCCAGCGCAATCGCGCCGGACGTCACAATGATGATCCGTTGCCCCGCCTTATGCCGCGCACTGATGTCGGCGACGAGCGTTTGCAGCCATTCCCGCCGCAATTTACCGTCAGGCTGAACCAACAGCGACGATCCGACTTTCACCACCAATAAGGGGCAAGATATTGGCAGGAAGGCAGCGTTCAGATTGGCGACCATGTCCCGTCCTCGGAAATGCCGTCGGCTTTCGCCCCTTCGATGCCGCTTTTGGCAGGCAGCGCCTCCAAAATCCGGTCGAGTACAAGATCAACGCCTTGGCCCGTTGCGCCCGAAATCGCGATGACATCTTTCGCGCCAGCGGCATGAAGCTGCTGTGCAATATCGGCCATTAATTCCGGATCCAGCAAATCGCCCTTGTTGAGTGCAACAATCTGCGGCTTTTCATCAAGTGCCGCGCCATATTCACTCAATTCGGCACACACGACATGCCACGCTTCAACGGGATCATCCTGCGTCGCGTCAATCAAGTGAATGAGAATGCGGCAGCGTTCAATATGCCCCAAGAAACGGTCGCCAATGCCGACACCTTCCGCGGCGCCGGCAATAAGCCCGGGAATATCGGCAAGCACGAACTCACGCGATTTATGGTCTACGACACCCAATTGCGGACGCGTGGTCGTGAACGGATAATCGCCGACCTTCGCTTTGGTATTCGACACTTGGTTGATGAATGTCGATTTGCCCGCGTTCGGCATACCGACAAGACCAGCATCGGCCAGCAGCTTCAGCCGCAACCAAACATACATTTCTTCGCCAGGCCAGCCTGGGCCATGTTCGCGCGGAGCACGGTTTGTCGAGCTTTTATACGAAGCATTACCGCGACCGCCATCACCGCCGCGCAGGAACACAACGCGCTGCCCAACCGCGGTAAGGTCAAACAAAAGCGTGCGCTCCTCATCATCAGCAAGCACCTGCGTTCCAACTGGAACCTGAATGACGAGTTCGTCGCCATATGCGCCATGGCGGTCTCGGCCCATGCCTTGAATGCCGCGCATCGCTTTAAAATGCTGTGCATAGCGAAAGTCGATAAGCGTGTTCAGGCCCGCCACAGCTTCAAAAATGACGTCGCCACCTTTGCCGCCATTGCCGCCATCAGGGCCGCCATATTGCACATATTTCTCACGCCGAAAGCTGACAGCCCCCGGGCCACCTGCGCCAGAACGGACAAAAATCTTAGCTTGGTCAAGAAAATGCATAATTGGCCTTTAGGGGAGAATGCCGGTTTTGACTAGCGCAGTCGCTTTGATGCAAACGCACGGCCCGACCCTGATTTGAGATATTTTTCGAATGCAACGGGTTTGTGTGGATCGTCGAACCAACAATGGAAAACCAATTTCCAAGGCTTGAACTTCGAGGTGTGCTTTGACTTTCCAGAATTATGGTCACCTAGACGGCTCGCAACGTCTGTGCACATTCCCGTATAAAATTCATTCGGGTGTGCTTCGCTCTGAATGATATAGACGTGATGCGGCATCTGAAAAAGCCCTCCTACGCCTGCGGCTTCGGCGGACAACCTTCGCTAAAACATCGTCTGGCCTGCCAGCCGAAGCTTTAGCGAAGGTTGGTGGAGCCTAGGGGAGTCGAACCCCTGACCTCTACACTGCCAGTGTAGCGCTCTACCAGCTGAGCTAAGGCCCCATATAGCCGCCCAGAAGCGGCCTTGGTGAGGAGCGCCACTAGCGGGCGCTCCTATATATATCAAGCGCGAAGATTAGATGTCGTCAGGTTCGCCTTCGGTGCCAGCAACGCCAAGGTCTTCGTCACCACCCAAGTCAACATCATTGTCTGGCGAAACGTCGCCGTCGACAGCATCGACGTCAATGTCGAGATCGTCATCGGCCAGGTCAGAGTCGTCCTTTTTCTTTTGGACTTCTTCAAACGGCATTGGCTGCTTCGATTTCAGAACTGGCTCTGGCGTCCACTGGTTGCCGCATTCGATGCATTCAACCGGCTCATCCTTGGTCAGATCATAAAAACGAACGCCACATTTCGGGCAAGTGCGCTTGGTTCCCCATTCAGCCTTGATCATGGCGGGCTTAAATCCTTTTTAAACTGGCTTGGAAAGGCGATCCACGTCTGTGAATCACCGTCAATTGGCGCGGCCTTTGCCACAGCGACGCGCCGCTGTCAAAAATTACTGTGGTCGTTGACTTGATCGCGCATCATCCGCAAAGCGAAAAACATCATGCACCGCGCCCAATCTCGATCCGGCAGTTTCCAGCCCAGCGGCCCGTTACGCGGCACGCTTAAGGTTCCCGGCGACAAATCCATCTCACATCGCGCGCTTATGTTGAGCGCTCTTGCGGTGGGGACAAGCCATATCTCTGGCTTGCTTGAGGGCGAAGACGTTTTGGCCACTGCCGCCGCCATGCGGGCGATGGGCGCGCATATTGAACGGAATGGCGAAGGCAGTTGGACCGTGCACGGCGTTGGCGTCGGTGGCCTCATGCAGCCTTCTGGTGCGCTGGACATGGGTAACAGCGGCACTTCCACGCGGTTATTGATGGGGCTCGTTGCCAGCCACCGGCTAACCGCCACGTTCATTGGCGATGCAAGCCTGTCGAAACGCCCCATGGGCCGCGTGATTGATCCGCTTAGCCAAATGGGCGCCGAGTTTACGACGAGCCCCGGCGGTATGCTGCCGCTGATGGTGCGTGGACTGGTGCCCGCCATACCGATTAGTTACCGCCTGCCGGTGGCCTCTGCGCAAGTTAAAAGCGCCGTCCTGCTGGCCGGGTTAAACATTGCGGGCATCACCGAAGTCATCGAGCCAGTGCCCACCCGCGACCATAGCGAACGGATGTTGCGCGGTTTTGGTGCAGATTTAACGGTTGATGTTGATACAGATGGCGTACGCCATATCCGGTTGATGGGTGAAGCTGAATTACAGCCGCAGCAAATTGCGGTTCCCGGCGATCCTTCGTCAGCCGCGTTCTTCGTGGTCGCCGCTTTGATTACACCAGGCAGCGAAGTCACCGTTACCCATGTCGGCATGAACCCGACCCGCACCGGCATTTATAAAATGCTACAGGCGATGGGCGCTGACCTGACCTATTCCAACGAACGCGAAGTCGGCGGCGAGCCAGTGGCCGACATCACCGCGCGGCACTCGGTCTTGCGCGGCATAGACGTACCGCCGGATGTTGCGCCAAGCATGATTGACGAATTTCCCGTGTTTTTCATCGCCGCCAGCATGGCGCAAGGCCGGACGACGACGAGCGGGCTGGACGAACTGCGCGTCAAAGAATCCGACCGGCTGGCGCTCATGGCGACTGGCCTGAAAGCCATTGGTGCGCAAGTCGAAGAACGCGAAGATGGCCTCATCATAGAAGGTAGCGGCGGGGAGCCGTTAGAAGGCGGTGCGACCGTGACAAGTGCATTGGACCACCGCATCGCGATGAGTTTCGCGGTGGCAGGGCAGAATTGCTATCACGCGGTAACGGTGGATGACGTCTCGCCCATCGCGACGAGTTTTCCGACATTTGAAGACATTCTTATAAATCTGCAGGCGCAGCATTGACCGAATATCTCTCGCCCTTCGCCGCGGATCTTGTCGGTTTTGCGGGCAGCTTTTTCATCGTGGCGGCTTTCGCCTATAGCAACCTCACGGCGCAGATGAACGCTTTGTGGTTCAATGCGGCGAACTTCCTTGGCGCGGCGTTGCTAACCATATCGTTGACGGTGAATTTCAATCTTCCGACGATGGTTTTGGAAGTCGTCTGGATGGCAATTGCGCTGTTTGGCATTGTCAAGGCGTTGATGACGCGCCCTGCTGACGCAGGCGCAGCGAAATGATTATCGCCGTTGACGGGCCAACTGCCTCGGGCAAGGGCACGTTGGCAAAGGCACTCGCCGCGCATTTCGGCTTGCCGTTTTTGGACACGGGCCTGCTCTACCGCGCGGTGGGACGGCACGTGCAATTGCATAAGGGCAACCCCGACGATCCGGCGGACGCTTTGGCCGGATGTGGCTTTCCCGATAGCATTCTTGATGATCCGGTTTTGCGGAACGAGGAAGTTGGCGGCCTTGCAAGCCGTGTGTCTATCCACCCCAACGTGCGTGCCGCGCTCAACAAGCGGCAGGTAGACTTTGCCAACCAGCCGGGCGGGGCATTGCTTGACGGCCGCGACATCGGCACGGTCATTGCGCCGCATGCCGAGGTAAAGCTGTTCGTCACCGCCCCTGCCGAGATCCGCGCACGGCGACGCCATGATGAAATGCAACGGCAGGGCATCAATGTCGCGTTTGCGGATATCCTCGCTGACATCCGCGCCCGCGACGAACGCGATATGGGCCGCTTGGATGCCCCATTAAAACCCGCCGAAGACGCGCTATTGCTTGATACCGGCGATTTGACTATAGGCGACGCCGTTCAAGCTGCGATATCTTTGGTGGAGTCGAAACTCCGTCAGAAGTAAGTGGCGGGGCGTTTCGCAGGAAAGCTGCGTCATGCTGAACTTGGTTCGGCATCTTACTTTGGCATTGGCCTTCATCAGTAAGACCCTGAAGCACGTTCAGGGTGACACGCGCGTTTCTTCGTTACCCTCTTAAAACGAACGCTTTGCTGCTATTCGGGCATCAAGGCAACTCTGGTCAAAGACCGTCGGAACCAACCGACTGGCCGGACAAAAAGTACGTAAGGAAACTCTAACC
>NZ_JBIKPH010000126.1:0-7099 GCF_044357595.1 Sphingorhabdus sp.
ATGGAGTTGAATGCACGCGATGTCGCCACTGCCGTCGCGCGCGGGGTATCGGTGGTTCAGGGCGACGCCGATATCGATTTGGCCTATTACCCTGATGGCAGCTTTGACTACGCCATTCTCAGCCAGACACTGCAGACAACCAAAAGGCCGGATCTGGTGCTTGACCACCTCGTGCGCATCGGGCGGCAGGCCTTTGTATCCTTCCCCAATTTCGGGCAATGGCGCATCCGTTTTGCCCATATGTTTGGCGGACGGATGCCTGTTACAGAACAGCTTCCCGACCGTTGGTATGACACGCCCAACATCCACCATGTGACCATCGACGACTTCCGTAGCTTATTGGACGAACGGAATATCAAGATTGAAGGCCAATGGTTTCTGTCAGGTGACAAGCCGCGTAATGAGCGCCTTGCCAATCTGCTCGCGCAACATGCGGTGTTCCTGCTGCGCCGGGATTAGGGAATTCTGACAGCCATCTGTTTGGCCAATATCAAGTTCCTCCAATGACCTATATTTCATTGATTTTTTTAAAATTGGTGTGGCTTTTGTTATGCCCCTTTCGTTCGCGCCCACAGGCGGGGGCTCGAGTAGTTCAATGCAGTGCCGAATTGCGACAACCTATTGGTCAACACTCAACGATAATGCTTGTTGCGCGGACCAACGGGCTTTGCTACGGGCCGCATCCTACCTGTCTAGGCGCGTGCGGCCATGGCGGAATTGGTAGACGCGCAACGTTGAGGTCGTTGTGGGCGAAAGCCCGTGGAAGTTCGAGTCTTCTTGGCCGCACCAGGCCGCCGTTTTTGGCAGTTCCCTGTTATTCCCAGACATTTTGCTAAACCCTAGGTTTTCTGATGTTTATCGTGCCTATCGAACTTCAGGCATACCTTTTGTTCGCACTTAGCCCGTCTCTTTTGGGGGCATATTTGGGGGCATATCGCTAAAACGAACTTTGGGGGTTTATGCCACTAACAGTTTTGCAGATTGCCGCCATGCGCCCGCTTGACAAGTCTTACCGCAAGGCAGATCAGATTTGCGTAGCGGTCCCCGCAACGGCGTATAGGGTCACCAAAATTCCGGCTATTAGTCCGCCAAGACGATGGCTGCCGGTGCGTTGCCACGTAAAAATCGCGATGATGGCCACTGCAATGAGTACGGGCACGAACTGTATCGCGATGACCGTGCTGAGAGGATCAAATGCAGTGACGAGCGAACCGGTCATAAACAACACGCCGTAGATTGCCGCCAGCATTACAATGAAGCCCGTCGTAAGTGTCAATATTGCGGCGATATACCGCAGCCCGGCCGTGTCACCGCGCACTGTCGCGCTGGTCAGTGATCTGGTAGTCACCAGAAAGGCAAGCGTCAGCGGCACAACGTAGATCGCAGCAATCCCCCATTGGCTGAAGCTGGGAAGCTTAACCGCGACCACCCAAAACCGAAAATCTGTTTGGAACAACTGATCAACGAGCAAAAGCGCGGCGTATCCCGCTGCCACTGTCGCTACCGCTAACAAAATTGATTTGAGCCAGTCTGATTGATGCGTGCCAGCGGGGCGACCCATGAAACGGCCTATCAACAGGCTCAAGCCAGCGCTGGTTACAGCCCAGAGTGTAATTTGCGTTGTCACCGCCTGCGGTAGCCATTGCGATGCGGGAAGAAGAAGATAAGCCGCAATGAACGTTGGGAAGAATAACAACGCAGGCAGCCCAGTGTTTAACGCGAAGCCCTTCCACCAAGCGCCATCACGATCTACCGCCGCTGGGATTGGTGCGGCATGCAGCGAAGCAAAAATCGGCAATCGGATAAGCGCATCAAAGGTTCCGAGCAGGATCATGACGAACCCGATAAGCCCAATGCCCGTGCCAACTTCCTTCCAATACCAAATCTGATCGCTTGCGGGTCTTTGCGTACCGCCGACCAGCGTAGCACCAAACCATTCGATCGCGTTTCCAATGGCGGTCGTTGAGATATGATCGCCGGGATGGGTCGTATTGGGCTGATATAGCTTTCGCGCGGTCCCATCCTTGATAGAACCATATAGACGATTTTCTACAACTGGAGCTTGCGTACCAAACACGGATTGAAGCTTGCTGCTCGACGCGACATCTTTCGCACGGGCAACGCCCCACATCAAATTCGAGAACTCATCAAAGCGGCTAAAAACGATGCCGACATTGCGCGGCCAAGTGGGTGAGCCTTCCTGCGCAAAAGGAGCGCCTGTCGAGGATCCTTCTAGCACCATCGACGTGTAAGCTGTCGGCACGGCGTCGGCCGCAGCCAGCACCGTCCAGCCGCCCATGCTATGTCCTTCCAGGCCGATCTGACTTGTATCGACCATCGGTAAAGATCGCAAATATCTAAGACCATCTGGTCCACCAAAACCATTTGAGAAGGCGGCGCCTTGGCTATAGCCGTGCCCTGTCTGATCCAGTGACAAAACGACGTAGCCTCTACGGGCAAATTCGATAGCAAAACCGTCCTGCGTCTCGCGCGAATTTATATAGCCGTGGACCGCAAGAATGCCGGGCGCCGGGGTCGCAGCGGTGGCGTTTTTCGGGATATACAGCAAGGCGCTCATGATCGTGCCATTTGTGCCGGCAAACCGAATGTCGCGAACAGTTGTACCGTCCGCCGTCCGAATGCTTTGAGCGATTAATGCACCTGCCAAAACGATGGCCAACCCAACCAAAATCAGCCACCCGCGGCGTTTTGTGACTATGGCGTGACCCAACTGTTGATCTGTGACCTGCAACCGCAACACCCCCGTTTAGCGTTCCGTCCACAATCGTAAACCAGTGGCGGTGACGTTGCAACTATTCGTCAGACGTGACGCGGATAACAAAATTCCGATGTTTGTGCGTTCCGCCCTTAAGGTAATCGGCCGTCCCTGTTTCAACATTTGCGACTGCAGTGATATGGAAGTTTGCCGCGCGCGAAATTAGCCTAAGCTCTGGCTCTGGCTCTCGCGGGCGCGGTCTCAGGCATGCGCCAAAACACTATGATCACGCATAAGGCAACACATGCTATCATTGCGCCAGGTGCAGCGGCCCATCCACTTTTGGTCACCAACAAATGTGCCACCAACGGTGTGAGGCCGCCGAATATGGCCGTTGCAGTTGTCGCGCCCAATGCCAGGCCGCTGAGCCTCCCCTCGCCGGGAAATTGCTCGGCAGTTGTGACGGCGCCGACTGCGCTTACTGCGCCGCCGAGTGCAGCCAAAACAATTGCACCCGTCCAAGTCGCAGCCCCACCACCAACCATCACTGCAAACATGCCCGTCGGAAGTAATATGCCACCAAGTGCCAACGCAATGAGTATGGGGCGACGACCAAAACGGTCGGACGCAAGCCCTATTATTGGGGTCACGAGGATTACCGTCAGCGCTGCCAGAACAGAGATCGACAGCGCGCGTGTCTCCGGCATGGTGCCAGTGGCATCAAGGAACGCCGGCACATAGGTAATACCGACATAATATGTGATTGAACCCAGCGCCGAGATTGCAAAGCCGCGTGCAATAGCGCTGCGGTGTCGCGTCAAGGTCTGTCGGATGGGTTTTTCCGGCACCGTGCCGGCATCACGCTGCCTAAGGAATTCGGGTGTTTCTAGCAGGGTTGCGCGGGTTATCAGGACCAAACCAGCAAGCACGGCGCCGAACAGAAAGGGCAGGCGCCAGCCCCATGATACAAGCGCATCTTCGGGCATAGCCCAAATGGTCAGCGCCGCCGCACCGGCCGCCAGCAGCGCGCCTATCTCGCTTGCCGCCGATGCGCAGCTGGTGATCAATCCGCGACGACTGTCTTTCGCCCCTTCCAACAGATAAGCGACGACGCCGGTATATTCGCCGCCAACCGAGAATGACATCAAACAGCGCAGTGCGATTAGTAGCAAGCCAGCAAGCGGGCCGATCTGATCATAAGTTGGCAACATAGCGGTTGCGAGCATCGCTATGGTCATCAAAGCCATCGAACGCAGCATCGTTAACCGCCGGCCCAGCCGATCACCAAAATGCCCAAAAACCAGCGCTCCGACAGGCCGCATCAGGTAAGCGATGGCAAAGCCCCCGAGCGTTTCCGTCATAGACTGTGGACCAGTTCCGAAGAACACGCGTGCCAACACCGTCGAAAAATATAGATATAGTGTGAAATCATACCATTCAACAACGGTCGAAAGGCCGGCGATAAGCATCGATCGACGCGACATCGGGACGCGCAAAGCAGGGGAGGCAACGGGCGCGTTTTGGTAAATGATTTCAGCCACGAGACAAGTTGGCGAATTTTGCAGCTGGTGACAAGGCTCCTTGGCCAGTGACCAGAGCCTTTTACAAACACTAGAGACTACTTACCGGCAGCGTAATGTGTCTGTAGGGACGGCGTTTAATTCCTAGCTAATCGCAAGCACGCTCGTCAGGATGATCCGGACCAGTTCGGCGTGCCCGCGCGCACCAGTCTTCGCGTAGATTTTTTTCGAATAATTGCGTGCGGTCTCTACCGTCAAACCCAGCGCATCCGCAGCCTCGGATATACTTGTTGCCTGCGCCAGCATCCATGCCAACCGCGCTTCGCTAGGCAGCAACCCAAACAGGTCGACCAATTGTTCGCAGCGATTAGCCTGTGAGCGGCGGTCGCCGCTGATATAGACAATCGCAGCGGGGGTTTGGCTGCCAGCAAAAGCGGGAGCCTGCACAGGCGTTACCAGCATTTCGACCCAAGGATCTTTGCTCAGGTTAAACGCCTTCGGCCGCGCATCGCGATTGACAGCGAAATCCTTCAGCAAAGCGGTCAGCTTCCGGTCAATATTCGGTGATGCAGGCACCAGCCGGTCGTACCGCCCGCGCCGGAGCAATGTACCCCATTGAAATAGCTGTTCGACATTGTCCGTCGCATCCATGATCCGGCAACCGGCATCAAGCGACAGCCATCCCATTTTGAGCCGGTCGAAGGCCTGCCCCGTCACCGATGATCTGAACCGTTCGCGTTCCAATGTGGCAAAACTGCGCAGCGCGATGCGCAAATGCGGCGCAAGCGCGGTCAGCAGCGCACCGGTCGCAGATCCAATCTCGCGTCCGCCCGAACAGCCAAGCCACAGGTCAATCCCGCCCGGCTCAGTGACGCGGATCGATCGCATTTTAGTCAACCTCTGCGGAAGCATCGCCTTTTCATAGTATGCCTGCTGCCGCGCGTCGGTTGGGTCGATCAACTCTTCGAGCGAATAGGCTCGGTCGGGCCGCATTGTGCGGTAGGGAAAGGGATCGCGCATCTCTCCATCGGCAAAAAGTTTGCGGACCTCCGTCGACGGCGGGTCGCCCGCATACAGCTCAACCACCGCCTCCTCCTCAATCGGCCTGAAGATCAGGGTGGTAAAGCGCGCACCAGTTTTTGCGCGCAACCTGTTCAGGAAACCGCTCCAAAGAGGCGTTTCAAACATGCCCTCGTGCAAGGCTTGCAACAGTCCATCATCGTCAACGCGCATAATGCGCTCTATATCCTCCCAAATGGGAGGTTCAAGCAAATAGAGCATATGTCAGTTGTTTCGGGGTAACGACCGAAAGGAACCTGCCCGCTATGACGCGCACACTGACCCATCTGGAACGGCTTGAGGCCGAAGCGATCCACATCATGCGTGAAGTCGTGTCCGAATTGGAAAAGCCTGTTATGCTGTATAGCGTCGGTAAGGACAGCGCGGTGATGCTGCATCTCGCGCGCAAGGCGTTTTATCCCTCACCGCCGCCCTTCCCGCTGCTGCATGTAGATACTACGTGGAAGTTTCAGGAAATGTATAAATTGCGCGACCGCATGGCACAGGAAAGTGGCATGGAACTGCTGGTCTATCGCAATCAAGAGGCGATGGACCGCGGTATCAACCCGTTCGACCACGGACCGCTGCACACCGACATGTGGAAGACCGAAGGGCTGAAGCAGGCGCTCGACAAATATTGCTTCGACGTCGCATTTGGCGGCGCCCGGCGCGACGAAGAAAAATCGCGTGCAAAAGAACGTATCTTCTCTTTCCGCACTGCAACGCACGGTTGGGACCCAAAGAACCAGCGGCCCGAATTGTGGAACCTTTACAATACGCGCAAAGCCAAGAGCGAGAGCATCCGTGTCTTTCCGATCTCGAACTGGACTGAACTCGACATCTGGCAATATATTCATCTAAACGATATCCCCATCGTCCCGCTGTATTTCAGCGCCAAGCGACCCACTTATGTGCACGATGGGCAATTGTTCATGGCGGACGACATTGAACGGCTTGAAAAGGTTATGGGCAAGCGCCCTGAGATTACTGAGCGCTCGATCCGTTTCCGCACCTTGGGCTGTTTCCCGTTGACGGGCGCCGTCGAAAGTGACGCCAAAACCTTGCCCGAAGTCATTCAGGAAATGCTGCTTACCACCACCAGCGAACGACAGGGCCGCGTTATCGATAAGGATGGCGGTGACGCCAGTATGGAGAAGAAAAAACAGGAGGGCTATTTCTGATGTCGGACACGGACACCATCTATAAGACTGACGCCCTCATCGCACAGGATATCGACGCCTATCTCGATACGCATCAGCATAAAAGCCTGCTGCGCTTCATCACGTGCGGCTCGGTCGATGACGGTAAATCGACGTTGATCGGGCGGCTGCTTTACGACAGCAAAATGATCTTTGAGGACCAGCTCGAAGCTTTACAGGCAGACAGCAAACGCGTCGGCACGCAAGGTCAGGAAATCGACTTCGCACTTCTGGTTGATGGCCTTGCCGCAGAGCGCGAACAGGGCATCACCATTGATGTCGCCTACCGCTTTTTTGCTACCGAGAAACGCAAGTTCATCGTCGCCGATTGCCCGGGGCATGAGCAATATACGCGTAACATGTTTACCGGTGCCTCAACCGCGGATCTTGCGATCATGATGATCGACGCGCGCAAAGGTGTATTGGTACAAACGCGGCGGCACAGCTATTTGTGCAACCTCATCGGTATCAAAAACATCGTTCTCGCCGTAAACAAGATGGATCTGGTCGATTACAGCCAGCAGGTTTTTGATGAGATTGTTGCCGATTACACTGCCTTTGCGCATGAAATCGGCATCAAAAGCTTCACCGCCATGCCTATTTCG
>NZ_JBIKPH010000029.1:0-19606 GCF_044357595.1 Sphingorhabdus sp.
TGGGAAACTCAAAGACTGGCGACGCATCCACACCCGTTATGACCGATGCGCCCACACCTTCTTGTCTGCCATCGCAATCGCAGCTACAGTCATCTTTTGGCTTAGTTAATGAGTCCTGACCCTAGGAACACATTATGTCGGAACGAACAAAGAAGTAGCTGATGATTACATGCGACAGTTTCCTGGCCGCCGACGGCGTCAAAATTGCCTGGCGTGAAATCGGGCAAGGACGCCCCTTGCTGCTTATCCATGGGTTCATGTCCGACGCGGACACCAACTGGATTAGATATGGTCATGCTGCTGCGCTGGCGAACGCTGGATACCGCGTAATCATGCCTGACCTACGCGCACACGGCCTAAGTGGAAAGCCTCACGATCCGGCGCATTATCCAAGAGATGTTTTGGCCGATGATCAGTTCGCCTTGTTGGCACATTTGGGTGTTGAGGATTACGACTTGGGCGGATACTCGCTTGGCGGGCGCACTGTTTCGCGGATGCTAACGCGCGGCGCCGCACCGCGCAGGGCGGTTATTTCTGGCATGGGTTTGGAGGGACTAACGAACACAGCCCATCGCGGCGTTTATTTTCGCCACGTCTTCGATAATCTGGGACATCATGAAAAGGGTTCGGCCGCCTGGATGGCGGAGGCGTTCTTGAAAACTACAGGTGGTGACCCAGAAGCATTGCGGCATATTTTGGAAACATTCACTGACACAAGCGCGGCGCAGATTGCCCAATGGACATTACCCGTCGCCTTGGTGTGTGGAGAGCAGGATAATGATAATGGCTCGGTTGCCGACCTCGCAGCGCTTCTGCGCCGTGGAAAGTTGGTCCTAGTTCCGGGCAATCATATGAGCGCAGTCATAAAGCCTGAGCTTGGGCAAGCTTTTGTCGAGGCCTTGACAGGTGAGATCTTTTGACGTTTCCGCTGTTTGACATTCAGCCTGTCTTGACGGGCAAGCGCGTTTTACTGCGGCCTTTGGTAGTAGCCGACTATGATGAGCTGTTTGCCGTGGCGTCAGACCCTGAAATATGGGCGATGCATCCCTTTCGGGATCGTTATAAAAGAGAGGTGTTCGACGTTTTTTTCGGCGACGCCATCGCATCGCGGGGCGCGTTTGCAATATTAGACACAGCAACAGGCGAAATCATTGGTGGCACGCGCTTTGCCAATTACGCCGCCATCGCCGATGAAATCGAAATTGGCTGGACCTTCTTCGCAACGGCATATTGGCGCACCGGTGTTAACCGCGAGGTGAAGGCGCTGATGCTCGATTATATCTTCCAGTTTGTTCGGACCGTGGTCTTTCAGGTCGGCGCGAACAATTTCCGGTCCCGCACCGCGGTTGAACGTTTGGGCGGGAAGTTGGTTCTGGAACATAAGCGTGATCATGGTGGGCAGCTGCATGACTACACAACCTATCATCTGACGCGCGAGGATGCCCTGTCAGGGGCATTGTCCGGGTCTTTGGGTGTTTAGTTAGCAATGCGCGACGAATCTGCTCTAGAAAGGCGTTTCTGGACGTTCTGGTTGTTCGGCATTTTGTTGTTAGCCGCTCAAATCGTCATGAACGTTTGGCTGGTTACCGACGCCTCGCCCTTGGGTATGAGCGACCATCAGGCAGCGGGCAGTGCGGCGCGGGTGGATATCATCCATGCCGGCTGGGCTGCGTCCGGTGTGATGGATCTGGCAATCTATAGTATGGAGTTGGACCTCATGTTTATCGTCGTTTACGCGTGGGGCGCGTTTGCCGGTGGGCGGATGTTTGCAGCGTCATCGCCCGCAATGCTGGCGCGTCTCGGCAAAGTAGTCATGTTTGCCGCCATTGGTTTTGCAATTTCCGATTTTGCCGAAACCATAAGCCAGCTGGTTCAAGCTGCATTCACCGGTGGGGTTGATCTGCTGGCGAACATTGCAGCAAAGATGCGGCCAATAAAAATGATTTTATTTTTGGTAACGTTTTTTGGCTTGCTGGTCGCGCTCGGTATTCGACGAAAGGCGCGTCACGTCGCTTGACGAGGCAGGCCGAAAGTTTCACCAGCGAGGTATATTGTTTGTCAGGAACCTAATATGAAAATTCTTGTATCTATTGCTGCTTTGGCATGCGCCTCGCTATCTGTACCAACTGCCGCCATGGCCCAGGACGCTGCCACTGCGGCCGCAGCGCCGACGGTTTCTGACGCCGATGCGTTTGTTGCTCGCGCCGAAAAGGACTTATTTGATTTCTCCGTCGAAGGTGGCCGTGTCGCGTGGATTAACGCCACCTATTTGACGGATGACACCGATGCCATTGCCGCGCGCTACGGTGAAATCGGCACGGAAAAAGCCGTTGGCTATGCGCTTGAGGCTGCCAAATATCAGGCGCTGCCAGGGCTATCCTATGACACAAAGCGCAAGCTGGACATTCTGCGTGGTGGCATTGTTTTGCCGGCACCAACAACGCCCGGGGCAGCAGCGGAACTTGCGACCATCTCGACCAAATTGCAGTCTTCTTATGGCAAGGGACGCGGCACGTTGCTTGGCAAGGAAATCAACGGTTCGGATATCGAGGCGGAGATGGGATCTAACCGCAACCCCGATGAACTGAAAGAAATGTGGGTCAGCTGGCACGACAATGTCGGTGCGCCCATCGGGCCAGATTATGCCCGGATGGTAGAAATCGCGAATAAGGGCGCGACCGAACTTGGCTATGCCGATGTCGGCGCGATGTGGCGGTCGGGATATGACATGCCCGCAGATGACTTTGCCAATTTGACCGATAAATTGTGGCTTGAGGTAAAGCCGCTGTACGACGAGTTGCATACCTATGTCCGCACGCAGTTAAACAAGAAATATGGCGATGCGGTCCAGTCCAAAACAGGGCCGATCCGCGCCGATTTGCTTGGCAATATGTGGGCGCAGGAATGGGGCAATATCTATGATGTTGTTGCTCCGCCGGGTGCCGGCGACATCGGGTATGACATTGGTGCGCTTTTGGTAACGAAGGGGTATAAGCAAACCGAAGTTGCAGATTTCACTGCAAGCCGCGGCAAGGCAGAAAAAGATATGGTGAAGGTCGGCGAGGGCTTCTTCTCGTCGCTCGGCTTTGCGCCATTGCCCAAAACTTTTTGGGACCGTGCGCAATTTATCAAGCCAACGGACCGCGAAGTGGTCTGCCACGCATCGGCTTGGGACATTGATAACGTTGAGGATTTGCGGATCAAGATGTGCATAAAGGTGAACACTGATGATTTTGTCACGATCCATCATGAGCTTGGTCACAATTATTATCAGCGCGCCTACAATAAACAGCCCTATCTATACCTAAACGGGGCGAATGATGGTTTCCATGAGGCGATTGGTGACGCCATCGCATTGTCGATTACGCCAAATTATCTTGTTCAGATCGGACTACTTGACCCTGCGAAGGTTCCGGGTGCTGATAAGGACAATGGTCTTTTGCTGCGTCAAGCCATGGACAAGGTCGCGTTCCTGCCATTTGGCTTGCTGATCGACAAATGGCGTTGGGGCGTTTTCAACGGATCGATAACCCCAGCAAATTATAACAAGGGCTGGACCGACTTGCGATTACAATATCAGGGTATTGTACCTCCAGTTGAGCGTGCAGCTGACCGTTTTGATGCCGGAGCCAAATATCACATTCCCGGCAACACACCCTACACCCGTTACTTCCTTGCACGCATATTGCAGTTCCAGTTTTACAAGGCGGCGTGCGATATTTCTGGGTGGAAAGGGCCGCTTCACCGCTGCTCGTTCTACGGCAACAAGGACTTGGGGACTCGGCTGAATGCAATGCTTGAAATGGGTGCATCCAAACCCTGGCCAGATGCATTGCAGGCGTTCACCGGAACACGTGAAATGTCGGGTAAGCCGATGCTAGAATATTTTGCGCCTTTGATGAAATGGCTCAAGGCTCAAAATAAGGGCGCGAAAAAGGGCTGGTAGCTAACACGGCCCCGCCTGTATTGGGCGCGGGGCCGTGTATATCCGCGAAGTTAGGCGGTTGTTTTAGGCGCTGGCTTGGCGGGCGTAGCTTTTTTTACAGCTAGTTTTGCGCGCGTTGCAGGCTTTGCTGGTGTGGCAGGTGCAGCAGCAGGTTTCGCAGACGACTGTGTTGCAGGCTTCTTTGCTGGAGGCTTTTTCGCAGCTGACTTTTTAGCTGCCGGTTTCTTCGCTGCCGGTTTTGCGCTGCTGGCGGCTTTGCGGTCATAAACTTTTTTGCCGGCCACAGCGGCAGCCGCAGTTGCGATGACTGCGCCCGCAACGGCAGCGGTTTTGCCGGGATTTTCCTTTATCGCTGCGCCAGCGCTAGCAGCAGCATTTGATGCAGATTCCACCGCTGATTTGGCGGTGGTGGACGCGGAATCAACCGCTGAACGCGCACCCCCGGTAAGGCCATTTGCGATGCTCCGCAGTTTGTTCCAAACCTTGTCGAATGTTCCGGTTTCTGTGGGCTTTTTCTGCATGGGAGGTCCTCCTTGGTTGTAATCACTCACAATAATCGTTTGGCGTGGGTTTCGTTCCTACGTGCTTATCTAAAAGGCGGCTCGTTAAATGCGCGCAACTTGCGGCTGTGTAGGCTATTTCCAGCCTCGCGTAGCAACTCGCAGGTTTGAATGCCGATTTGTAAATGCGCGGCAATTGCCTCTTCGTAAAAGCGGTTTGCTTGTCCTGGCAGCTTAATTTCGCCGTGCAATGGTTTGTCCGAAACACATAACAATGTGCCATAAGGCACCCGGAAACGATAGCCTTGCGCTGCAATGGTCGCTGACTCCATGTCGATAGCAATGGCACGGCTTTGTGAGAAGCGCAGCGCGGAGGCGGAATAACGCAACTCCCAGTTCCGGTCGTCGGTGGTGACAACGGTCCCGGTTCGCATGCGCCGTTTTAGGTCTGCTCCGCTGGTGCCCGAAACATATTCTGCAGCGCTCGCCAATGCTTGCTGCACTTCGGCGATGGGCGGGATGGGAATTTCAGGTGGCAGAACATCGTCCAATATATGGTCGTCGCGCAAATAGGCATGCGCAAGAACATAATCGCCAATGCGCTGCGTCTCACGAAGCCCGCCGCAATGGCCAATCATCAACCAAGCTTCGGGCCGAAGGACGGCCAAATGGTCGCAAATGGTTTTGGCATTGGACGGGCCAACGCCAATGTTGACCAAGGTGATCCCCGAACGATCCGGTGCGATGAGATGGTATGCAGGCATCTGGTGCCTCCGCCAAGTGCTGTCGGCGACAAGCTGCCCGGCATTGTCCGTTGGCGTGTCGACATATAGCCCGCCGGCACCCGACAAAGCGGTATAGCGGCCGTTGCCGACTTGCTTGCAGGCCCAACTGACGAATTCGTCGACATAACGGTGATAGTTGGTGAACAAGATGTAGTGCTGAACATGTTCGGCAGGCGCACCTGTGTAATGGCGAAGTCGGGCGAGCGAAAAGTCCGTACGTAATCCGTCGAAGAGCGCGAGCGGGGAACTGCTATTGCCCCTTACCCGCAGAAGGCCATCGGCGATCTCGTCGCCAATGTCTGCTAGCTCTGTTGTCGGGAAATAACGCGCCAATTCATTCGGGCTAATGGTGCCAAGCTCAAGGTCGGCTGACCCATCCATCACATAAGGGAAGGGGATTTCTTGGCTACTGCGGCCGACGGATATGTCGAGTTCATATTGGTCGACCAACAAATCAAGCTGCTCACCAATATACTCGGCGAAAAGGTCCGGTTTAGTGAAGGTTGTGCGGAACGTGCCGACCTTCTCCAGTTTACCAAATGCAAGGTTGGATTTGCTTGCGCGCGTTTTGCCAGCGTAAGTGATCACGAGTTCCGGGTAACAAAAATCATTATTCGCGCGCTGGTCTGCCGACGGAGCGGTTTTGTCCTTCAAATAAACTGCGAGCGCCGTCTGGAGCCGTTTTACCGAAGACTCATATTCGATAACTAGTTGATTAATGATGTTTTGTGTTTGTTGGCTGGGCATAGCCAAGCTTCACCGAATTTTACGATTTTGGCAACAAAAAAGGGAGGGTTGCCCCTCCCGTTCATGTACCAACGCGGTAGGTTCAATCTGCTATCAGAGTTGGCCGAGCATATATTCTGCCGAGCTGACGTTAAAATCGCCTGGCGCTTCGACATTGACGTGTTCAACTACGCCATCGTTCACGACGAGCGAGAAACGCTGGCCGCGTTTGCCCATGCCATATGCGCTTCCGTCCATTTCCAGCCCAAGCGCCGCAGCAAAGTCGCCGTTGCCATCTGCAAGCATAGTGATCGCGTCCGACCCGCCCGACTTGTTCCATGCACCCAACACAAAGGCGTCATTCACCGCGGTGCAGGCGATTTCATCGATTCCCTTTGCTGCAAGTTCATCAGATTTCTCAACGAAGCCGGGAAGATGGCGCGCTGAACATGTCGGTGTGAAGGCGCCGGGGACGGAGAACAACGCGATGCGACGCCCTGCGAAATATTCGGCTGATTGAATGGGCTGCGGACCTTCGGCGGTTGCCTTCACCAACTTAACGTCCGGGATTTTGTCGCCAACAGAAATGCTCATGTGTTCTTTCCTTTAAGATGAGGTATGGATTCGTCATCCGAGACCCGCTTTGCCAAGTCAAGTAGGCGTCGCTGGATGCCACAATTTTTAAGACCAATGATAACTTTGAAGCTCCCCAGTCATATGGCGCTGGCCATGCCACTCATATACCAAATCATATAAAGCAATCTTTATATTTGATTTTGGTGTAATCCACGGTTATGGGCAGGGCAGTCTAAAACCTCCCGGAGAATAAGCCTGTGGCTTTCAACGATTATGTCATTGCCGATATCGGCGAGGCCGATTTTGGCCGTAAAGAAATCAATATTGCAGAAACCGAAATGCCGGGCCTTATGGCCTTGCGCGAGGAATTTGGTGCGTCACAGCCGCTAAAGGGGGCGCGGATCGTTGGTTCGCTGCACATGACAATTCAAACGGCTGTTCTCATCGAAACTTTGACGGCGCTTGGCGCTGACGTCCGCTGGGCAACGTGTAACATCTTCTCGACGCAAGACCATGCAGCGGCCGCCATAGCAGCGCGCGACATTCCTGTGTTTGCCATAAAGGGTGAAAGCCTTGCCGATTACTGGGATTATGTCGGTCGCATCTTTGATTGGGGTGACGACAGGACTGCGAATATCATCCTCGACGATGGTGGTGATGCCACCATGTTCGCCTTGTGGGGCGCAAAGCTTGAACGCGGCGAAACCTTTGGCGAGCCAGAGAATGAAGAAGAAGTTGAATTTCAGCGTGCGTTGAAGGCGTTTGTCTCCAAGAAGCCAGGCTATCTCTCTGAGACAGTGAAGAACCTCAAGGGCGTTTCGGAAGAGACCACAACGGGTGTCCATCGTTTGTACGAAATCGCGAAGAAGGGCGAGTTGCCTTTTCCTGCGATCAACGTCAATGACAGCGTTACCAAGTCAAAGTTCGACAATCTTTATGGCTGCAAGGAATCGCTCGTCGACGCTATTCGCCGCGCTACTGACGTCATGCTCGCTGGTAAGGTCGCTTGCGTTGCTGGCTTTGGCGACGTTGGCAAGGGTTCAGCCCAGTCGCTCCGTAATGGCGGCGCACGCGTCATGGTCACTGAAGTCGATCCGATCTGCGCATTGCAGGCCGCGATGGAAGGCTTTGAAGTGGTGACAATGGAAGAGGCAGTGCAGCGCGCGGATATTTTCTGCACCGCCACTGGCAACGCAGACGTCATAACCGCCGAGCATATGATGAATATGAAGCCAATGAGCATCGTGTGTAACATTGGTCATTTCGACAGCGAAATTCAAATCTCTGCTTTGTCCAACTACAAATGGGACGAGGTTAAGCCGGGAACCGATCTGGTTGAATTTCCGGACGGAAAGCAGATCATAGTCCTTGCCAAGGGACGTTTGGTGAACCTGGGTTGTGCGACCGGTCATCCAAGCTTTGTCATGTCGGCAAGCTTCACCAACCAAGTGCTGGCGCAAATTGAGCTTTGGACGAACGGTGAAAATTACAAAAACCAAGTTTACGTTTTGCCAAAGCATCTCGATGAGAAAGTTGCGACATTACACCTTGAAAAACTGGGCGTTAAGCTCACCAAACTGACCGACAAGCAGGCAGGATATATTGGGGTGTCAACCGAAGGCCCGTTCAAGCCAGACCATTATCGCTATTGATAACCCGAAGGGTTGTGACGTGAATAAGCCCGCTGCGGAAACGTCGCGGGCTTTTTTCGTTGCGTGGGCCAAGCATTTGGGCATTAGCATATTGGCGGCAACATAGAGGGCGCATGACCATGACAGGCACTGGCCTGCCAATTGCACTGATAGGGATTCTGATGGCGCTTTGGCTTGTCGGAGCGACTGTCGCCCTTTGGATTGGGCTATCCATGCGCAGCAAGTCGAACAAGATGCTGCGCCAGACAACGTGTCTAGCCCGCCTGTTGAAAACTGCGCCCGCACGGCGGTACTTTCCACCTGCATTCCGAGGCAGGGAAGGGAACCACAATTATTGTGGCATTACCCAAAAATGATCATCGCTACCGACGCAGACATGCGCGCATTTGGTCAAAAGCTTGCGCAGGAGTTACAACGATCAGATTGGGTGGCGATCAACGGCCCACTTGGGGCCGGAAAAACCGTATTGTGCGCTGGCATCCTTGCGGGTCTGGGGTTTGAAGGTGAAGTTGCTAGCCCGTCTTATGCGATAGTTCATAGCTATGAGTCACCAGAGGTTTCTATTGCCGTCGCCCATGTCGATTTGTATCGATTGGAAAACGCCGACGAACTGGACGAACTGGGGCTGGCGGATGAACGCACTGATCGTATTACATTGGTCGAATGGGCCGAACGCTTCGGACCTGCTTATGTGGTGCCAAGCCACACCATCGACATATGGCCGCAAGCGGATGGGACCCGAATTTTGACTTTGAAAATGGATAAAAATGACACCCGTAATTGATATGATTCCGCCCGCTGGCTTGAACGATTTTCTGGAATCGTATGGATGGGCCGCTGCGCAAGTGTCTCCTGTTGCTGGTGACGCGTCCTTCCGTCGCTATTTCCGCATTGCCAGTACGGCGCGCGGTAAAGCGATTTTGATGGATGCACCGCCACCGCACGAAGACCCGCGTCCCTTCATCCATATTGCGCAATATCTTAACGGGTATCAGTTCCGCGCGCCTGAAATCTTCGCAACCGACCTGACGCATGGTTTTGTGTTATTGGAGGATTTTGGTGACCGCCGGATGCGTGAGCATTTGGACGCACATCCGGAAGATGAGGTTGCGGTATACCGCGCCGCGATCGACGCTATTGTGCGGCTCTCGGCAACGCCTCCTGTACAGACACAGCCCTATGACATGGCGACTTATATGCACGAAGTGCAGCTACTGTCTGAGTGGTACATGCCCGCAATGGGCCTTGATTTTGATAGTGGTGAATTTGACCGGATGTGGGCGCAAGCCTTGGCGCCGCTGTCCGATTATCAGAAAGTGACCGTTCTGCGGGACTATCACGCCGAAAATATCATGCTGCTCGATGATGGGCAGCAAGGCATGATCGATTTTCAGGATGCTTTGGTTGGCCATCCGGCTTATGATTTGGTGTCCTTGCTGCAAGACGCGCGGCGTGACGTGTCGCCAGCGCTTGAGGCAGAAATGCGCGCATATTATCACGAAACGGCCCAGCCGGACGCTGACTTTGATGCGCATTATGCGTTATTGGGTGCGCAACGGAATACCAAGATCATCGGCATCTTCACGCGTCTGTGGAAACGCGATGGCAAGGAACGGTATCTGTCCTTCCTACCGCGCATGTGGGGCTTGCTCGAGCGTGACTTGGCCCATCCAGACCTTGCGCCAGTGAAACACTGGTTCGACACACATATTCCAGTTGAAATGCGCAACGCGATGCCCACGGAATTGCATATCGATGGGTAAGCATGTCGATACAGCGATGATCATGGCGGCCGGCAAGGGCACGCGGATGATGCCGCTGACTGCCGACCGTCCCAAGCCATTGATAGAGGTGGGCGGGATTGCCTTGCTCGATCATGTACTTGACCATCTACGCGATGCGGGCATCGGCAAGATTGTCGTCAATGTGCATTATCTCGCGGAGCAGGTGGAGCAGCATCTTACGGCGTCTGCATCCGATCTCAACGTGCGTATATCGGACGAGCGGGATTTGCTGCGCGATACAGGCGGCGGCTTGGTTCGCGCGCTGCCTATCATTTCGGATGACCCGTTCCTGTGCGTCAACGCCGACAATTGGTGGACCAATGCAGGCGAGAATGCGATTTCGCGGCTGATGGCGGCATGGGATGATGACCACATGGATGTCCTCATGCTCCTCACCCCGCTGGAGGTCGCGTACAATAGCCAAGGTGTTGGTGACTTCAACATGGACGAAAATGGGCAGTTGTCGCGTCGTCAAGGCGATTTGCCAGCGAACTATGTGTGGACAGGCATTCAGATGCTTTCAAAGCGGCTGATCGTTGATCCACCAGCGGATGTGTTTTCAACAAATATTTTCTGGGACCGCGCGATAGCTGAGGGCCGTTGCATGGGCATAGTGCACGAAGGATTGTGGTTTGACGTCGGCTACCCAGCCGCAATTGCCGCTACAGAAGTACGGCTGGCGGAACATCGTGGCGGATAACATCTCCGCCCCGCGGGTTCATGTATTCAATGTCCCGTTGGGCAACGACCTGTGCGATGTAACTGCGCAGTGGGTATTGCAGTCGGCGGCCGCTGATCCGCTGGCGATCAGCAACAACATATTGCTGCTGCCCAACAACCGCGCGATCAAGTCGATGACCGAGGCGTTTGTTCGTCAGGCCGCACCGGGCATGCTGTTGCCGCGGATGGTTGCCGTGGGTGACATGCAATTGGACGAGGCCTTTGGGCCAATGCTTGACCCTATCGACACCGACATCGAGATTTGGCCAGCGATTGGTTCGTTTGATCGGCTGATGCTTTTGGCAAAGCTGGTCAATGATCATAAACCGCGTGATGGAACGCTCTCACCTGCAGAAGCATTGCGGTTAGCGCGCAAATTGGCGGACTTGATTGACGAACTTGAGGTTGATCTTGTCGATTTTACCCAGATACAGGACATCGCGATCGACGCAGACTTGGCGGGCCATTGGCAAAGCGCTTATGGTCAGCTTTTGCAGATTTTTCCGGCATATCATGCTGCGTTGTCCGCGCGCAAACTCATGGGGCCAGCCGAACGTCGGAACCATTTGCTTGCAGCGCTGGAACGGCGACTTGCGGAAAATGTGGTTGAAAGCCCGATAATAGCAGTTGGCATAACCACATCCGCCAAAGCCGTGGCGCGCGTGCTGCGCCGTGTGGCGCTGATGCCGAATGGGCACGTTATCTTGCCGGGTGTCGACCTCGCCTTGTCGGACGAACGCTGGGATGACCTTTCGCCCTCGACTGACGACGCGCAAGGCTTCGGCCGCCGCCGCAATGTTGAAGTGCATCCACAGTTTCATTTGAAACATTTGCTTGAACTGATGGGCATAGATCGCAGCGAGATTGATGTCCTGCCGACAGCCCAGTCTGAAGCGAAAGGCGCGGTGATTTCGGAGATATTTTGCCTGCCGGAACATAGTGTCCAATGGCAGGGCCTGCCTGCGTTACGCAAAAGCTTGCCGCATGCGAAGTGGTTAGAAGCAGAGGATAGCGCGCAAGAGGCAAAGGCGATTGCGGTGTGTATCCGAGGTGCGCTGGAGATTGCACAAAAGCGCACCGCCCTCATCACGCCCGATCGTGAATTGGCGGTCCGCGTTGCCGGGCAGTTGCGCAGATGGGGCATACAGATTGACGATAGTGCGGGCATACCTTTGCTGCAAACTCCGCCGGGCACGCTTGCGCTCGCATTGGTGGATGCGATTTCAAGCCGCTTCTCCGCATCGGCTGTATTGGCAATAGCCAAGCATCCATTGGCTTTTGCAGGCGCCGAACGGCTTGCGTGGTTGGACCATGTGCGGGAGCTTGATCTTGCATTGCGCGGCACCCCGAATGGCGTCGGCCTGTCGGCGATCACGACACGGTTGCAGGCTGCGCGAAAGCCTGATGAGCAGCTTATGATTTGGTGGTCCGAAGTTGCGACGCTCTTGGCACCACTGGAACGGACCGATAGCAAGCCGTTTAACGACGTCCTAGCAACGCTTCGCGATGTAGCGACAAGCTTGACCGATGGCGCCATTTGGCGCGGCGCGAGCGGCCGTGAATTGGCACGCATGTGGGAGGAGGTGACGCTTGGCGACCTTACCATCCTTGGCCGCGCGGAGGCCACAGGCCTAGTTGCGACATTTAAGGAGATTTTCTCCAATGCTGTCGTTCGCCCGCCTTATGGTGGGCACCCCCGCGTGGCGATATACGGATTGCTTGAAGCGCGTCTTCAACAAGCGGATTTGCTGATTTGTTCGGGGTTGAACGAGGGCACATGGCCACAAATTGCGCAGCCTGATCCTTGGTTGGCGCCCGCGATCCGGCGGCATTTGAAATTGCCTACGTTGGACCGGAACATCGGCCTGTCGGCGCACGATCTTGCCACTGCCTTGGGCGCGCAAGAGGTGCTGCTGACCCGCGCCCGGCGTGATCGTGGCGGGCCAACCGTTGCTTCGCGCTTTTTGCTGCGGATTAAGGCGCTTACGGCAGAAACGCTTGAGGCGGATGAGGCGCTTTTGTCATGGGCAAATGCGCTTGACCGGCCCGAGGAGCCCGTTCCTTTCGCTAAGCGGCCTTTGCCTATGCCAAATGCGGAACAACGTTTGGTCTCCTTGTCCGTTACCGATTTCGACCAGTTGAAGTCCGACCCATATTCCTTTTACGCTAAGCGCATGCTTGGTCTTCCTGTGCTGGAAAAGGTTGATGCAGAGCCAAGCTATGCGTGGCGCGGAAGCCTTGTGCACGACATATTGGAAAAATGGTTCACACAGGATGCTTGCGCGGTCGACATGCTCGCGAAGCGTGCGGACGACTTGTTGGCGCGGGAGGCTACGGACCCGCTGCTGCGCGCACTATGGCAGCCGCGTATCGCCGCTGGTTTACGGTGGGTAGCGGATGAAACGAAGCGGTTGATGACTGAAGAAGGCCGCGTGGTTGCGGTTGCCGAGCAGCCCGGCACGGTCAACATCAAAGGCATCGCGGTCAGGGGCCGTGTTGACCGTATTGACCGGACTGCAGGCGGCGACCTTGTTATTATCGACTATAAAACCGGCATACCGCCATCGACTAAGCAGATCAACGCGGGCTTCGCGCTACAATTGGGTCTCATCGGTTATATGGCAGAGGAGTTGGCCTTTAAAGGCGTATCGGGCGCGGCGAGCCATTTCGAATATTGGAGCTTGGCCAAAAACAAAGCCAAAGATTTTGGTTCTGTCGCGATACCCACAAGCACACGTCCTGCAGATAAAAAGCCCGAACGGGAAGAATTCATTGCTTTCGCGGTCGCGCAAGCGGAGGCCGCGATTAGCAATTGGATATTGGGGAATTCGCCCTTCACCGCCAAGCTGCATCCGGAATTTGCGCTTTATGGTGACTATGACCAACTGATGCGCATGCAGGAATGGAACGGCCGTCAGGCGATTGTCGAGGATGCGACATGAGCAATGCTGCCAAAACGCTCCACCCGCTCATCTCAGCACAAAGAAGCGCCGTCGTTCCGCACGACAATATCTGGCTGAACGCATCGGCAGGAACAGGAAAAACGCAGGTGCTGACCGCCCGCGTCATCCGGTTGCTGTTGGAAAATGATGTTGAGCCGGAAAATCTGTTGTGCATCACGTTCACAAAGGCCGGTGCCTCCGAAATGGCGGACCGGATCAATCAGTTGTTGGCATCATGGGTCCAATTGGACGACAAAATCCTGTTCCATGATCTTGAGGCTATTGGCGCAGAGGCTGGTCCAGAGGCCCGCAAAAAGGCGCGGCAATTGTTTGCAAAGGTACTGGACGCACCCGGCGGCGGTTTACAGATATTGACCATCCATAGCTTCTGCCAATCTCTGCTCGGCAGCTTTCCCGAAGAAGCGGGGTTGGTGCCCGGCTTCAAACCGGTCGAAGGCCGTGAGCAAAGGGAATTGCTCGATGTGGCACTCGCAAACTTGGTCCTAGACGCGGAGGGACGCGGCGATACCAAGATAATCGACAATTTGCAGGAACTCAGCCTGAATATGGGGGAGGAGGGGGCCCTGCGGTTCTTGCACCGGACGGCAGCAGCGCCCGATGTGATGGCCTCAATCCCCGATGATGCAGGCGCTATGGTCTGGGCGCGGCGTTTGGCGGATGTGAGCTTTATAGGCCCCGTAGAGGATATGTTGGAGGCAGCGTTTGCCGACGAACATATTCCGCGTGCAACGCTGCAAGCGGTTATCGACGCCAATCTTTTGTGGTGCAAAAATAAGGCTGACAGCGTGGGCGGTAAACGGGTGGCTGTTATCCAAGATTGGTTATCCCTGTTGCCCGCCGCGCGGGCCAAACAATACATGGATATTCACCGCTGTTGGTCGACTGCCAAGGGTGATCCTCAGGTTGCATCAAGAAATCGAACCCCGATGAATGATGCCTATGCCTTGCTGGCGGGTGAAATGTTCGAATGGACGAACCAGCTGATAGGCGAAGTCGCGCGGGCAGAATATGCCGACCGGCTCGCGAGGGCTTTGTTGGTGGGTAAGGAATTTTCTGCGCAATATGGCAAAGCCAAACAGGCCCTTGGCGCGGTCGATTTTGACGATATGATCCGCCGCACCGCAGCCTTGCTGAAGCATAGCCAAATGGCGGATTGGGTGCGGTTTAAGCTGGATCGGCAGATTGATCATATTCTTGTGGATGAAGCACAGGATACCAATGCGGCCCAATGGGACATAATAAGCGCGCTCAGTGACGATTTTTACAGCGGCATGGGCGTACACCCCGACAAGACCCGCACCCTGTTCTCCGTGGGGGATTTCAAGCAAGCCATCTACGGGTTCCAAGGCACCGCGCCCGAACGCTATGAAGCGGCAGGCAAATATTTCGCAGAGCGTATCGACGCATCGGGATCTGAGCTAAACCGGCTTACCCTTTCGCAGAGTTTTCGGTCGACCGCGCCAATCCTTGATTTCGTCAATGCCGTCATTGATGAGGCTGGCCCTGAAAGTTTCGGTGTCAGCGGGGACATCGCGGAGCATTATAGCGAAAAGCCGCAGATTGGCATAGTCGAGCTTTTTGAGCCCATTTGTGCAAAACCAAAGTTGCAGGATGACGGGGCTTCGGCGGACGAGGAAGAGGATTGGTTCAGCGACGAAAAACGTGCGCTGGCCGAAAAGCTGGCGGATCATGTCAAGGCGCTGATTGAGGCAAAACCCTGGCTGGTGAGTAAAGGCCGACTCCTTGAGCCCGGCGATATCATGTTCCTTTTGCGCAGCCGGGGCGAGATGGCATCGATGCTGGTCGCGCAATTGCATGAGCGCAAAGTGCCCGTCGCGGGTATCGACCGGTTGCGTTTGCTCCAGCCTTTGGTGGTGCAGGATCTGCTGGCGGCGATCAAATTTGTGCTGCAGCCCAATGATGATTTCAGTCTGGCCTGTATACTTGTGTCTCCCATCATTGGTTGGTCGCAGGAAACCCTGCTCCAATATGGCTATGTCGGCGACCGCAAGGGCAGCTTGTGGCAACATATTCGTGACCGGCCCGAGCTTACCGAGCAAATGACCCCACTGCGCGACATGCTCGCTATGGCCGATTTCACGACCGTCTATCATTTCCTTGAACAGATATTGTCCGGGCCAATCGGCGCGCGGCGCAAATTCACGGCGCGTTTGGGCAGCGAGGTGCTGGTCCCAATAGAGGAAATGTTGAACGCAGCGTTGCAGTTTGAACAGCAGCATGGTGGCGGCTTGCAGAAATTTATCGCCTGGTTCGACCGCGGCGACACGGAAATCAAACGCGAGGGTGACAGCGGCAGCAAAGAGGTCAGGATCATGACCGTCCATGGTGCCAAAGGCTTGCAGGCACCTGTCGTCATACTGGCGGATATAACGTCAGACCCGACCAAGAAGCCGGACCAATTGGTTGAGCTGTTGATGGATGAGGGGCATCGCACGCCATTACTGCCCATTCGCAAAGCCGAGCAGTCGGGACGGTTGCAGGGCATTATTGAGATGCAAAAGACCCGCGAGCTGCAGGAACATAAACGCTTGCTCTATGTCGCTATCACGCGCGCTGAAGAGCGCCTCATTATGGCCGGATCGCTTGGCATCAGCCGTAAGGGGGAACCGCCACCCGAAAGCTGGTGTGCGCTCCTGCAAAAAGGGATGGTCGCGCTTGGTTGCGATTGGGAAGATGACGCGCGCTGGGGCAGGGTGATGCGCCATGTCGGGCTACAAGGGGTTTCTTTGGCGGCGCCGGACAGCGGTGCCAACGCGACTGCGCGGGCTGAAACACCCTTGAGCACACCGCAGTGGCTCTTTGCGCAGGCGCCAGCGGAGCAACGGCCGCCGCGTCCCTTGGTCCCCTCGCAGCTAGACGATGACGATTATGGCGATGCGCCAGCGTCTTCCGCAATGCGCAAGGCGGCAACCCGTGGCAAATTGGTTCATGCGTTGCTGGAACGTATTACCGGCCCTGCATCGCTGCAAAAGGCCGAGCAATGGTTGAACGCGCAGACACCTGAACATGATATTGATCCGGCGCAGATCATCGCCGAGATACGCGCTATACTGAATGACGCCCAATTGGCTGCGTTTTTCGGTCCTTCTGCGCGTGCCGAAATTCCCCTAGTCGCCGTTGTGGGTGAGGCCGTCATCAACGGACGGATCGATAGGCTGATAGTCGAACCAGGGCTGGTGCGTGCCATCGACTTCAAGACGGGTCGTCAGGTACCAAGGGATGAAACCGGCGTTCCGGTCCCGCATTTGCGGCAAATGGCGCATTACCGCGCGGCGTTACAGGCAATTTTTCCAGGAGCGCGGGTGGAGGTGTCCCTGCTGTTCACGCATGCACCGCGTTTCATTACGCTTTCCGACGCTATTTTGGCACCTTATTACCCCGCCTCCTGACGGGTTAAGCAAAACTATTGAGGATGGTCCTTGTCAGCCCAAGGCGGCAAGAATACATGGGACCTAACAAAGGAGATTAACATGGCTACAAAATCCGTAGGTGATAATGATTTCGCCGCAACCGTGCTGGCATCCGGCAAGCCCGTATTGGTCGATTTTTGGGCCGAATGGTGCGGCCCATGCAAGATGATTGGCCCAAGCCTTGAAGAAATCAGCGAAGAGTTAGCCAGTCAGGTTGAGATCGTGAAGCTGAACATTGACGATCATCCCGACACGCCGGCCAAATATGGCGTGCGCGGCATTCCAACGATGATCCTGTTCAAGGGTGGCGAAATTGCTGACACCAAGGTCGGCGCAGCGCCCAAGGCGCAGTTGAAAAGCTGGCTCGAAGCTGCGCTTTAATCGCGCGCGCTAACTGCGATAATCGGCGTTGATGCTAATATAGCCATGGGTCAGGTCACATGTCCACACTGTGGCGTTTCCAGACCCGAGGCCGAGATCAACGCCGATTTCGATTTCCTTTTGCTGCAAATGACGCGCTACGGGCGCCTCGTCATAATCGGCAACGGCGAGTCCGTTGTGCGCGACTAAGGTCGAACCAAAGCTGATGGAGAGCGTGTCGCGGTTTGCTGGCTCGCCCGCTTTGCCGACGGCCATGACGACACGGCCCCAATTGGCATCTTCGCCCGCAATCGCAGTTTTTACCAAGGGCGAATTGGCAATTGCCAAGCCGATGCGCCGGGCGCTTTCGTCGCTGGCGGCGCCAGACACTTGGATTTCGATAAACTTCTGCGCGCCTTCGCCATCGCGAACTACCAAATGGGCCAATTGGCGGCAGACGTCACTCAACGCGGCAGCAAAAGCATCGGCTCCAACGTCATCGAACGAGGTCAACCGCGCATTGCCTGCCTTGCCGGTTGCGAAGGCGAGCACCGTGTCGCTGGTTGAGGTGTCGCTGTCGACGGTGATGCAGCTGAAACTAGATTGATTGGCCCCAGATAAGAGATGCTGCAGAAAAGCGGCGTCGATTGCTGCGTCGGTGAAGATATAGCCCAGCATGGTGGCCATGTCGGGTGCAATCATGCCCGAACCTTTAATAATACCCACAAACTGAATTTTGTGGCTATCGACTATAGCGCTGGCTGTGGCGCCTTTGGCAAAGGTGTCCGTGGTCCCAATAGCATGCGTCACGTCTTCCCAACTGCACGGTGCAGCATCGAACGCAGCGCGAAGCCCGGCCTGCGCTTTGTCGACGGGCAGGGGGACGCCAATCACGCCGGTTGAAGACACGAATATTTCCGGCTCTTCGCAGTTTAATTGTGCAGCGACCTGCGCAGTGATCGCATCGACGGCATCCTTGCCGCGCTGCCCCGTGAAGGCATTGCTGTTGCCTGCATTGACGACCAATGCCCGTGCGCGGCCATGCGGCAGATGCGCGCGGCACAGTTCGACCTCGGCCGAGCAACACAGATTCTGTGTAGTCACGCCGGCCACGGTCGTTCCTTCATCTAAAACGACATAGGTCAGGTCGCTACGGTCCCAATCCTTATACCCAGCGCGCGCAACGCGCGGCGTTGCGCCAGCGATATCAGGCATGATGGGAAAGGGAATTGATAATGGAGAAATTGTAGGCAAGTATCTGAAACCTTGTAATAATTATAAATATAAGGCGACGACGCGTGGATGTTGCATCTCGTTTATCTGTTGGCCGCTTTTGGCGCAACCGACAATGCACCCGAAACAGGTCGCTTCGGGATAGACGGATAGGCTTTGCCCTCCTATATGCATCAGGCACATAACTAGGCGTCATATGCGTTTACTGATCTATTTACTGGCAATGATGAGCGGATTTTCCGCTGCAGAGGCGGCGCGTCCGGTATCTTCTGCGTCAGCATCAGTGGATTCAGCAGTTGCGCAGGCTTATGTTGCTGCGGCTGCGCTTGAAGCTGTTGCCGCTTGCGAACCCGTGGTCCGTGAGACCGCGAAGGCACGGGCGTCACTTGCACCCGCCGTCGGTAAAGCTAACCTTGCTGCCGTAAAGTCAGATACGCCGGTTGACCGGCACGATATCATCTTAGGTTAGGCTTTTTGCGCCCTTTTGGGTGCGTTTAATAGCTACCTAATGCGCGCCAATCGTGCGCGTCTCCCACATATTTCAAAGGAATTATCTATGCTCGGCGGACTTGCCAAAGCCATTTTTGGGTCGTCGAACGACCGCTACGTTAAATCAATGATGAAGATCGTTGACCAGATCAACGCGCTTGAGGCCGAAATATCGGCCATGGATGATGACCGGTTGAAGGGCCAAACGCAGATATTCCGCGACAGGCTCGCCGCTGGCGAAACGCTTGATGACATCCTGCCTGAGGCCTTCGCTACAGTGCGGGAAGCATCAAAGCGCGTTATGGGCATGCGCCATTTTGACGTGCAGATGGTTGGCGGTATTGTTTTGCATCGCGGCGAGATTGCCGAAATGCGCACGGGGGAAGGTAAGACCCTGACCGAAACATTGGCCTGCTACCTGAACGCCATTGAGGGCAAGGG
>NZ_JBIKPH010000127.1:0-6982 GCF_044357595.1 Sphingorhabdus sp.
CATTTTCCACCACAAATTCGACAGTCGCGCGGTTGTTAAGCCCAGCCCCTGCAACCATCGTGTCTTCGATATGGTTGGCAAAATTGTCGCCGGGTTCAAGCACAGCGGCAATCCCGCCCTGCGCCCAGGCCGTCGCACCGTCAGAAATTGATCCCTTCGCCAACACCACAACTTTGCGCGAAGTTGCCAATTGCAACGCAGCCGTCAAACCCGCCGCACCGGATCCAATGATCAGAACATCAGCTTCCATTTACACCGCACTCGTCAAACGAAGGAAGACGTCTTCCAAATCCGCTTCTTTGGTGGTGACATCGATAATGCCAAGTCCGAGGCCTTGGATCACAGACAGGACTTCGCCAGCATTCATGCGGTCTTTGTTATATGTGATTGCAATGGTCCGGTCGCCGACCAGCTCCACCTTTTCAAAGGCTTCATGCGTTGGCGCGCTGGTCACATCGCGATCTAGCGTCAACACTACTGCCTTTTCGCGGGCCATACCGACCAATTCGCGAGTGGGCTTATTGGCGATCAGCTGCCCATGGTTGATGATCGCAATACGGTCACATAATTGCTCGGCCTCTTCGAGATAGTGCGTGGTCAAGACAACGGTAACACCCTGGCGGTTCAGTTCCTGAACATAGTCCCACAATTGCTGGCGCAGTTCGATGTCGACGCCGGCGGTCGGTTCGTCGAGCACGATCACTGGCGGCGCATGCACCATGGCCTTTGCCACCAACAAGCGACGTTTCATGCCGCCCGATAATGTCCGGGCATATGCATCAGCCTTGTCCTCAAGCCGTACGGCCTTCAACAACTCCATCGTCCGCCGCTTCGACTTGGGCACGCCATATAAGCCAGCTTGCAGCTCCAACGCTTCCTTGGGCGTGAAGAAGGGGTCGAACATTATTTCCTGTGGCACAATACCGATAGACGCCTTGGCATTGCGCGGATGGGCGTCAATGTCGAAACCCCAAATGGATGCGCTGCCGGATGTTTTCATGACCAACCCAGCCAAGATATTAATCAGTGTGGATTTGCCCGCACCATTAGGCCCCAGCAAACCGAAGATTGAGCCTTGCGCGACGTCAAAACTGACATCGTTGAGCGCCTGTTTTCCACCTGCATATTTTTTGGAGAGGTTCTTTATGGAGATAGCTTGTTCGGACATGCATCTGCGATAGCGGACGGGTGGTAGCAGTGCAATCACACTCAACGCTTTCTGACCCGTTGCAGGGTAGCGACTGCTTTGCTAAGTGACGCTCATGAACAAATATGATCCTGAAACCATCCGAGTACGTGAACCGCGTGTAGCCTGTGATGGCAGCGGAGATATCCCAGCCGCGTTGGGTCATCCCCGCGTCTGGCTCCAGATTGATGAAAAAGGCTATGTCGACTGCGGCTACTGCGACCGGCATTTTATTCTGGTGGGCGGCCCCGCCGATACCGGTAAAGCTTAGGCGCCTGCGGACACCAATGAAATGGTAGCGAAGGAGGGACTTGAACCCCCGACCTATGGATTATGATTCCACCGCTCTAACCAGCTGAGCTACTTCGCCATCCTAGCGTGAATCCCAGCTTTTGCGGGGAAGCACGCGGCGCTATAAGCGCGGGGTTTGAACGGGTCAAGCATTGTCAGCCGCGAAATGCCCATCTGTCAATTTGCTCCCATGGCCCACCGCGATAATAATGCGCGGACAGACCGGAAATGACCAAAGGTCGGGGACGAAATGTTGACGACAGATGGGTATGAAGCGCTTTGGCGACCGGAGGCTCAACCTTGTTCTGGACGGTGATATGCAATTTGGGCGACGCCTCATCCTGCGGGATTAAAAGTCCGCGAAATGCATCTGCAAGCTCCTCACGTAAGCTCAGCAATTCGCGGCTATCAATACGAAAGGCCACCGCGCTTCCCATCAGCATGACATCTGTGAGATGCGCAACAGGCGCAGGATAATCTGCAACAAGGGCCGCCAGGCGGGATTTTATTTCAGGCAAGTGGCTTGGCGGCAGATGATGAAACAGCGTGATATGCGCATCGACAAAATTGCGCGCCACGGGAAAATGCGCGCGCCGCAATCCATTGGCCCATGCTTGGTCGGTCTTACCCAGTTCGGCAGTGATGATGATGGGTGCGGTCACTGTTGTGCCATAAACCAAACGGCCTGATGCTGCCACTGCCCACTTTGCATTGCGCTCAACTATCGCACGACCCGTCACCTTGCGGCGGTGTCAAACCCCAGATCAACGGCATTTCGGTTATCGCTCAAGCCAACAAAAAAGCCGCCCTGTCTTGCAACAAGGCGGCTTTTTGTATTGGGCAGTCGAGAGCTTTATGCGTCGTCGCTTGCCTCAGCCGAAAGGCCCGCAGCTTCAGCAGCAGCCTTGGCGGCAGCTTGCTCTTCGCGGCGCTTTGCATTGGCAGCGGCTTCCGCAGCATCAGCTGCGTCAGATGCGACTTCGGCTTCAACCTGAGCTTCAATTGCTTCAGCCGCAATCTCGGCCTGTTCGGCTTCGAACATCTGGTCGAGAACGTTAACGCCGTCCTTCTGCAATTCAGCTTCGTCATCTGAACGGGCCACATTGACCTGAACATTAACGCTAACTTCGGGGTGCAGAACAACTTTGACACCGAAAATGCCAAGCGTTTTGATTGGGCGTTCAAGCACGATCATGCCTTTGGTAACCTTAGCGTCCTGGGCGACCAGACCGTCAACGATATCCTTGACTGAGACCGAACCGTAAAGCTGGCCAGTTTGCGAAGCCGCACGGATCAGAATGATCTGTTTGCCTTCGACACTGCCCGAAGCTTTTTGCGCTTCATCACGGCGGCTTGCGTTATCGCTTTCAATTTTCGCGCGGTTCGCTTCGAAAACCTTGCGGTTTGCTGCGTTCGCACGGAGCGCTTTTTTGTTTGGTAACAGGAAGTTACGGGCATAACCGTCCTTCACGGTGACAACGTCACCAATTGCACCAAGCTTTTCAACGCGCTCGAGAAGTATGATATCCATGTTTTCGGCTCCTACTTCACGATGTACGGCAGAAGGCCGATGTGACGGGCGCGCTTGATAGCTTGGCCCAGTTCACGTTGCTTCTTTGCCGATACGGCGGTGATGCGCGACGGGACAATCTTGCCACGCTCTGAAATGTAACCCTGAAGCAGGCGTACATCTTTATAATCGATCTTCGGCGCATCTTTACCCTGGAATGGGCAGGACTTGCGGCGACGGAAAAACGGACGTGCCATAATTTAAGCCTCCTGCTCTGCACGGGGTGCGCGATCGGGGCGGTCGCCACGATCTGGACGAGGGGCGCCGCGATCACGGTCGCCGCCACCAAATCCACCACGTTCGCCGCGTTCGCTGCGCTCTGGACGGTCGCTCTTGCGCATCATGACCGATGGGCCCTTTTCATGCTCGTCAACGCGGACGGTCATGTAACGGATGATGTCTTCGTTCATGCGTGTCTGACGCTCGAGTTCGGCGATGGTGTCGCCAGAAGCATCGATGTCGAGCATTACAAAATGCGCTTTGCGGTTTTTCTGAATTTTGTAGGTCAATGTGCGAAGACCCCAGGTTTCGGTCTTTACGACCTTGCCCTTATTGTCTTCCACAATCTTCGTGGCAGCTTCTGCCAGCGCGTCTACTTGGGCCTGTGAAAGGTCCTGACGCGCCAAAAATACATGCTCGTACAGAGACATGGGCGTTTCCTTGTTCCTACCGATCGCTGACGCAGCACCATGCATACGCCCCTCCGGCCTTCTTCGTTTTCACAAGGGATACCCCGAGCGAAGTGCGCCGCTTAGGTGTAATTTACAGGAAAAGCAAGCGATTCGCCGGATTGCGAATAGGGTTAGACGCCCGAGCGCCCCAACTGATGCAATATATCCGCCGCAAACCCGCTCAACGTATCATCCCGCGCACCCATGATGACGATGCGGTCACAGGGCCTCGCCAGTTCGACGATTCGGTTGCCGCAATCTTCGCGCGCCGATATATATTCGGCGTTTCTGCCTGCTGCGACCACTGCATCGGTAATACTTTGGCTACCCGTGCTTTTGTCCACCGTGCCGCCGAAATAGACGGGGTCGCAAAGGATGAGGTGGTCGTTCTCGCCAAGCAGGTTAGCAAATACGCCAGCGAGTTCCGCGCCCATGACGCGGATGGGGCCGTAACCATGTGGTTGGAAAAAGGCGGTGATGCGCCCAGGAAAGGTCTTCAGCGTCGCGAGGGTTGCGGCAATCTTGTCGGGGTTATGGCCAAAATCATCGATGACCGTGATGTCATTGGCAGTCCCTACAATATCAAAGCGGCGGGCAAGACCGCTGAAGCGTTCCACGCCGCGGACAGCTTGCTCTAGCGAGACACCAAGCGCAACGCTAGCGGCGATAGCGGCAAGCGCGTTGGCGATATTGTGCCTGCCGGGGACGATTAACGTCACGGCGCGGGTTTCGCTTAGCGCGCGGAGCGTGAAGCGGCTTCCAAGTGGGAGGTCAATGATGTCAGTTGCGCAAAACGCTGAGCCGGCTCCAAATCCGAAACTTACCGCACCAGGCAGGTTCATCGGCGCAATGAGCGTGGCCGTTTCCGCGTCGTCGGCGTTCCAGACACAGACTTTTGCCTTTTTGGCAAAGTCGCCAAACAACTGACGCAATTCTTCAAGGCTTTTATGGTCGAGGCTGACATTGTTGAGCACCGCGACTTCGGGGGTGAACAAGGCAATCGATCCATCGCTTTCATCGACTTCGCTGACGAAGACATTGCCCTGCCCTACCCGCGCACTGGCAAAGGGGGTATCATCAGCAACGAAATTTTTCATCACTGCGCCGTTCATGATGGTGGGATCACGGCCGGCGTCCGTCAATATCCAACCGATCATGCCGGTTACCGTCGATTTTCCGCTCGTTCCGCCCACAGCAACGCTTCGCGGTGCGGCGTTGAACAAGTCTGCGAGCAATTCGGCGCGGGTCATTCGCGTACAGCCAAGCGCATTAGCCTTGGCGATATCAGGAACGCTGTCCTCAATAGCCGCAGAGGCAATGAGTATCTGGTCACCACTAACGATGCCGCTGCCATCTTGCGCAAACAGGTCAATGCCTAAGCTTTGGAGCCATTCAAATTTCGGTCCCAGACGGCCTTGATCCAACGCGCGGTCAGATCCGGAAACAGCCGCGCCTGCATCGCGAACGATGTTCGCCAAAGGCAACATGCCCGATCCACCAACGCCACAGAAGAAATAGGATTTGTTTTTGTACATCAGTGGCGGTTATGGCCGGAAGATAATTTTGGCAATGGTTCTGTATAGCAATAACATCGTCACCCCCGCGCCTGCGCGAAAATGACGAAGTTTGAGGAAACGGGTAACTTATGAGAATAGGTATTTGCGCGCCGTCTACGCCGTTTACGCGAGAGGATGCGGCGCGTGTTACTGCGCTCGCAGCGCACACCTATCCGACGGCCAATCTCATCTTCCATGACCAATGCTTTGCCGAGGATGGGCATTTCGCCGGGCCGGACAATGCGCGTATTGCGGCATTTGTGGACCTTGCCAATGACCCCGAGCTTGATGCTGTCTGGTTCGTGCGCGGCGGCTATGGCGCGTGTCGGATTGCTCAGGACGCTGTGGCTGCGCTTAAATCGGCGGCAGGGGATAAAATCTATATGGGGTATAGCGATGCGGGCAATTTGCTTGGCGCGTTGTACGGCGCGAAGATAGGTCGCGTCTGTCATGGCCCGATGCCAGCCGACGTGCGGCGGAATGGCGGCGAGGCAGCTTTGCTGCGCGCGCTTGACTGGATGCTGCACGCATCGCCGCAGGCGCTTGAGCCGCATGTGCAGGCCGGCGCAAAACATGCGGCGTTTAACCTTATGACGCTGGCCATGATGGTCGGGACGCCATTGATGCCAGACCTAAGCGACCATGTCCTAATGGTCGAAGAGGTAAGCGAATATCTTTACGGCTATGACCGGGCGTTTTTTCACGTCACCAGCCATCTGCGGTCCGTGGGACTAACCGGATTGCGGCTTGGCCGGGTAAGCGATGTGCCCGAAAATGACCGCCCCTTTGGCGAAGGCGCAGAGGAAATAGCCCAGCGTTGGTGCGCAAAAACGGGTATAAACTATCTTGGCCGCGCCGACATTGGGCATGATGCCGACAATCGCATCGTGCCGTTCGGGCTTGCAACATCAAGCGCTGCGCCATAGGCGGTTTGGCAATAACACAGACCGATAGGACTAGACATGCGCGCATTCATTTTCCCCGGACAAGGCAGCCAAGCCGTTGGCATGGGCAAGGCGCTTGCAGAAGCAAGCCCAACCGCCCGCGCGGTGTTTGAGGAAATCGACGAAGCGCTGGGGCAACATCTGTTCCGATTGATGTGTGAAGGCCCGGAGAGCGAATTGACGCTCACCGAGAATGCGCAACCCGCGATCATGGCAAACGCAATTGCAACCTTGCGCGTGCTAGAAACCGAAGGCGGCGTGCGGTTGGTCGAAAAATGCAATTTCGTCGCTGGCCACTCCTTGGGCGAATATACCGCTTTATGCGCCGTTGGCGCGTTGCCGTTGTCCGTAACGGCGGCGCTGCTTAAGCTGCGCGGTCGCGCAATGCAGGCGGCTGTGCCTGTCGGCATTGGCGCCATGGCCGCTTTGCTTGGCGCGGACATAGAAAAGGCAGAAAGCTTAGCTGCAGCTGCCGCGGAAGGCGAAACCTGTACCGTCGCCAATGACAATGACCCATCGCAAGTCGTTATCTCCGGACATAAGGGTGCGATTGACCGCGCGATTGCGCTGGCGAAGGACCATGGCATCAAGCGGGGCATATTACTGCCCGTATCCGCCCCCTTCCACTGCCCGTTGATGCAGCCTGCCGCAGATGACATGGCAAGCGCGCTTGCGACCACAACAATCCACGCGCCTTTGGTACCGCTATTTGCCAATGTAACCGCTGCGCCTGTTTCCGACCCCGACACCATTTCTGCGCAGTT
>NZ_JBIKPH010000128.1:0-6923 GCF_044357595.1 Sphingorhabdus sp.
AAGTGTCGTTGCTATCGGCTTCGCCGGAAAGCAGAGCTGCAACCTTGTCGCGATCGGCACGGTCGGCCAGCGCTTTTAACGACGCAGCGCCTTCGTCACCAAGCTCGGCATCGCCTTCCATTTCGGCAAGCTCGATCAGTTCAACCGTCCCTGCCTTATCCGCATCGATTTCCCGCACAGTGCCAATGGCCGCGTCCAAACGCCGGCGTTCGCGCATAACTTCTTCAGCGGCCTTAGGGTTGTCCCACAAGGTCGGGTCCTCAACCTTTGCGTTCAACTCGTCCAGACGGCGCAATGCACGGTCCCAATCAAGCGACATCTTGACGAGGTTGAGGGCAGCATCAATGCGGGCAACATAGCCTTCTGCGTCGGCGCGCATAAGAAACTCCAAGGGAATGAAAAGGTCAGCCGCGGCCTTTAGCGGATTGGGCGCTCAAGTCAAAGGTAGCGATGCCAAAGTATGCATGCCGCCTTACAAAAAGTCGCTATCCGCAAATGCTAATAAATCCCGCCTTCTTGCTGGATAAATTCTCGATCGCGTTTGGTGCCGACACTTGCACTTGGCGCATTTACTGCGCCGGCCGTGTTTGACTGAGTTTCAGTCTCTTTCTTTGGTTTCTCACCACCCGCAGCCAATTCTTCCTGACGGATAGAACGCTTAGGTTCAGTTTCTGCCTTGAACGCTTCCCATATCACGGCGTTCTGAGGGTCGTTGCCCGGCCAAGCGCCATAAACGCGCTTACCGCTCTTACGGTCCACACGCACCAGCCGCGTTCCAGCGGGCGCAATGAAGGGCATTTTTGGCATATCAGCCATCGCCGCGCGCGCAAATTGTTTAAAGATCGGCGCAGCAACTGAACTACCCTGCGCATAGCCGCCCAAATTGCGTGGCTGGTCAAAGCCCAAATACAGTCCAGCAACAAGATGCGGCGATCCGCCAATGAACCAAACATTTGTTGGCCCAGTAGTCGTACCCGTCTTACCAAATAACGGCCGGTTTAGTTCACGCAACGTCACGGCTGTTCCGCGTTCAATGACACCTTCAAGCATGTGCACGACTTGATAGGCGGTGATGGGGTCCATCACCTGCTTACCAGCCGCGGCAAATCGCGGCATGGGCTTGCCATTCCAATCCGCCGAACGGCAACCCTTGCATGGGGCCCATTTGCTTGGCCAGATTACCTTGCCCTTTCGGTTTTGTGCAAAATCAATCAGCGTTGGCTTAAGCTCGCGACCTTGATTGACGAGCATTGAATAAGCATTGACCATTTTCAGCACAGTAGTGTCGCCGGCGCCAAGTGCATAAGCGAGATAGTCAGGATAATCGCCGATCGACATTGCCCGGAACGTATCCGTGACATTGTCCATACCAGCTTCGGTAGCAGCACGCACAGTCATCAGGTTGCGTGATTGTTCCAAGCCCCAGCGCATGGTTTTTGGCCCTGCCCCGCCACCGTCGAAATTGCGGAAGCATTTCTGGCCCAAATTGGCACCCTGCCATACGCAATACGGACCATCGACGATGATCGATGTGGGCGTCATGCCATTATCCAGCGCGGCGGCGTAGACAAAGGGCTTGATCGTAGACCCAGGCTGACGCTGCGCCTGTGTCGCGCGGTTGAAGCTTGAAATACGGTTGTCAAAACCGCCTTGTATAGCAAGCACGCGGCCATTGTGCGGATTTTGCACAACCATGCCGCCGCCGACTTCAGGCACGCTGCGGACCGCAAAACTGTTGATGCCATTGGGCGCAACCGCAATGACATCGCCCGCTTTCATTGCGGCAGGACCTCCATCCAGCTTGGCCACGGTGCCATCGGCAAACCCGACGCGACCTTTGCCAAGGGCAACGCCTGCGCGCCAGTTTGCATAATCGATCCCAATGTTGCTCGATGCAAAGCGTGCTGCCCAATTATCATCTTTCACATCAATTTTACCAAGATTGGCTTTCCACGCCTTACCGGCGTTGTAGCGCAACAACCCATCGCGCAACGCTTGGGTGGCAAGAAGTTGATATTCCGGGTTCATTGATGACCGGACCCAAAGACCGCCGGAATAAACGCTGTAAGGACCAGCAGCATCGGTTTCACCAAATTTTTCGATGAGTTGGCGGCGCACCTCTTCTGCGAAATAACCGCCGACGTTTTTATATCCCGTGCCACGTTGCGTCACTAGGCCAAGGGGTTGGGCGCGCGCAGCCAAAAGCTGCGCCTCGGTAATCCATTCATTCGCGCGCATTTCACCAAGAACCCAGTTGCGGCGCGCTATCGCAGCATCCGCATTTTTAGCACGTCCGTAACGCTCGGGCGCTTTGGGAAGAATGGCTAAAAATGCCATTTCATGCAATTGGAGCTGGTTAACGCTTTTGCCGAAATAGGCCTGCGCTGCAGCTTCGACACCGAATGACTGACGTCCAAGCGCAATTTCGTTAAGGTACAGCGACAGGATTTGCTGTTTGGTGAGCGCGTTTTCGATCCGCTTTGCCAAAATCGCTTCTTTGACTTTGCGGGTGTAGCTATATTCATTCGTCAAAAGCAGGTTTTTCGCAACCTGCTGCGTGATGGTGGACGCGCCACGCGATCGCTTACTGCTAAACATATTGTCGAAAATGGCCGACGCGATACCGGGATAATCAATCCCGCCATGGCTGAAGAATGTTTTGTCTTCGGCTGCAAGATACGCGTGCACCAAAGTCTTCGGGAAATCGGCATATTCCAACTGGACCCGGCGTTCTCGGGCGTAGCTGTGAAATGGTTCTCCGTTAACGTCACGTACCACGGTGGGCAAAGGCGACTCATATTCAATGAGCGCTTCCGCATCGGGAAGATTCCGCGCGAATAGCGCCCAGAATATAATGAAGAGGACCACAAGCGCGCCGACCGAATAGGTAGCCAAACGAAAGCGCTTGCTTTGCCACCAGCCGCGCCAACGCTCGATAAATTCTTCGGCGTCGCGTTTCAGCCTGTAACTGACCGTATTTGGCACTTCGGCAGGAGGGGGCACTATATCCATCGCGGGTACTATCTAGCCGATTTGCCGAACAGGTCCAGAAAGTTCATCAGTAAATGGATGCAAAAATGCTTCTACTAACCGTTAACGCACAGCAATCCGCCGTGCAAAGTGAACTTGAATGGCATTGGCAAGCGCCCGTGCCACTTTGCCCTGCCCACTTTGGGAAGCCGAGAAAGTGACATCGGCTTCGTTACTTAGATAGCCGGTTTCAAAGAGCACGGAGGGGGTATCCGGTGCCTTTAAGACAATAAACGAAGCAAACCGATGCGAATTGCCGCGAATACGCATGTTGGGCATTGCCTCACGCAACAACAGTTTTGCAAAGTCCGCAGAGACATTCATTGTTTCGCGCTGGGTAAGGTCAATCAGGATCGACGAGACGTTGGCGTCGGCACCGCCTAGATTAACTCCGTTAATAATGTTGGCCTTGTTTTCACGCGCTGCAAGCCGCTGCGCTTCCCGGTCAGAAGCGACTTCCGACAGGGTGTACACCGTCCCTCCCGTTGCTTCTGGGCTTTCCGCGCTATCAGCATGGATCGATATAAACAGGTCGGCACGCAACTTGCGCGCCAGTTGGAAGCGATCTTGCAGCACTATAAACTTGTCCGTGTCGCGCGTCAGGGCCACACGGACGCGTCCACTTTTTAGCATTTCGTCTCGGACCGACTTTGCAATGGCGAGCGTCACGTCCTTTTCCAACTGCCCGCCATGCGGACTGATAGCACCCGGGTCATGACCGCCATGGCCTGCATCTATAACCACCAATGGTAGGCTGTCATCCGCCGGCCCACTCACCAGTGGCAGGCCCTTGCCAACATTTACACGAATGGGTGCAGTAACCTCGTACCGACGCTTCGGCGGATCGGCGCGAAATGCGACGGGAGGGATAATCTGGGTTTTACCGCGCGCGACGGTCCCGGAAAACTCGGCCAGCGGCACTGGCCGCAGGCTAAGGCGCAGGCTTTTTCCGTCGGCGGAAAAATTGCCGTTAGTGACAACAGCGGGTTCGGCGAGATCCAAGACGATCCGCGCCGTGTCGGCGCTAAACTGTCTCTGCCTGATGTTTTGAACCGAGCCCCCTGCAAATGCAGATTGACCTGCCGTCGCGCCAGATACGTCAATGGCAATGCGGTCAGGTGCCGCGAGAGTAAATACGTCCGCCCTGTCGACAACGCCGTCAAATTGAACAATCACAGTGCCGTCGTGCGCGGATATTTTCTGAACCGTCCCTCCCATCGCCGGCGACGCGTAAATAGGGAATGCAGCAAAAAGCATGGCAGAAATCATGCCTCGCATGTATGACCTCGTAAAATTAGTAGTCCAGAAGTTTATTCGATCCACACAGCTGCTCCATCCTCTTAACCCCAACGCACTTAGATATCCGAGCATAAGTCATGGTGAACAGAAATGGTTACTAACAGGTTAAACACTTCAAGACCGGCAACAATAGCCGTAATAAGCAGCTAATTCGCGGGATGCCCTTGCCGACAACAGGCGGGAGTGCTAACTGTTGCAAACTGGGCTTTTTTCGAATGCCCCGACAGTCCGCCGAACAGTAATTTCCGTTCGGCATTTTAACAGGTTGACGCTACATGAGGCATGATATTTCCACCACCGCCGCCCATACTGGGCATGGCGCATCGGTTGGAAATCAAGCGCGCGCGATACACGCCCGCCATGCACAAGCAGCAGACGCAATTCTTTCATTTCCACCATATCGCTTTGCCGACAGGAACGCTGTGCGTCCTGCCTGGCAATGCATCAACAATGAAGCGAGCGGCCTTTGGCTGACAACCGGGCGCCAGCCTCGCTGGAGTAAATTACATGACAACGCGTATGCTTATCGACGCGCGTCACCGGGAGGAAACCCGGGTCGCAGTCGTCACAGGAAACCAGATTGAGGAATTTGATTTTGAATCGGCCGAGCACAAGCAGCTCAAAGGCAATATCTACCTCGCAAAAGTAACCAGGGTTGAACCGTCGCTTCAGGCGGCTTTTGTCGATTATGGCGGCAACCGTCATGGGTTCTTGGCTTTTGCCGAAATCCACCCTGATTATTATCAAATCCCAAGGGAAGACCGTGACCGGTTGTTGGCTGAGGAAGCAGAGGCTGCTGCTGAAGAAGCTGCTTTGCGTGAGCAGGAAGAAGAGGAAAGCGATGAGCCCTCCGACATCATGCAGGGCTCTGCCGAACGCGACGATGATGTAAACGATTTTATCGAAGTCGACAGCGACGACAGCGTCGATACCATAGACATGACAGAAGGTGAAGAACCCAACCTGAATAGCAATGGTGATGATTTAGACGAAAACGAAGGTGGCGATAATGGCGGCGACAATGGTCGCAATAACCGCCGCCGCCGTGGACGCGGGGGCCGCAACGGCGAAAGCCGCGCACCAAAGGCAAGCGACGAGGTGCGCGCAAAACGCATGAACTTGCGCCGCCGTTACAAGATCCAGGACGTTATTCATCGTCGTCAGGTTTTGCTGGTTCAGGTTGTCAAAGAAGAACGCGGCAATAAGGGCGCTGCGCTCACAACCTATTTGAGTCTTGCAGGCCGTTATTGCGTATTGATGCCTAACACGTCGCATGGTGGTGGTATTAGCCGAAAAATCCACAGCGCTGCCGACCGAAAGCGTTTGAAGTCCATTATTTCGGACCTCACATTGCCCAATACTATGGGCTGCATCATCCGGACCGCTGGGCTTGCCCGAACGAAACCTGAGATCAAGCGTGACTTTGATTATTTGGCGCGTCTTTGGGACGAAATACGGGAGCGTACGCTTCGCGGTGCCGCGCCAATGCTGATCCACACCGACAGCGACCTCATCAAACGCGCTATCCGCGATATCTATAACAAAGATATTGACGAAGTCTTTGTTGAAGGGCCTGATGGTTACAAGGCCGCGAAAGACTTCATGAGATTACTGATGCCAAGCCACGCCAAGCGTGTGCAGCATTATGCCGATCCGGTTCCGTTGTTCCAGCGCTACCATGTTGAGGATCAGCTGAATGCTATGTATCAGCCGATTGTCCAGTTGAAATCAGGTGGCTATATTGTCATCAACCCGACCGAAGCGTTGGTATCAATCGACATCAACTCAGGCCGTTCGACCAAAGAACATGGTATTGAACAGACGGCGCTTTCGACAAACTTAGAAGCCGCGCGCGAGATTGCCCGCCAACTACGTTTGCGTGACATGGCTGGCCTTGTTGTCATCGACTTTATCGACATGGAGCATCATTCAAACGCGCGTAAAGTCGAGCGTGCAATGAAAGAAGCGTTGAAGCACGACCGCGCCCGTATTCAGGTCGGCCGCATTTCCAGCTTTGGCCTCATGGAAATGAGCCGGCAGCGTCTACGCACTGGTGTGCTTGAAGCATCAACCCGCGAATGTCCACATTGCGAGGGCACTGGTCTTGTGCGCACAGCATCGTCCGCCGCGTTGTCCGCATTACGGCTTATCGAAGAAGAAGCCGCAAAGGGTAATGGCAGCCAGATCGTTCTGCAAGCTAGCCAAGAGGCAACAATATATTGCCTCAACAACAAACGTGCAGAACTCGCAGCGATTGAAGATCGATACCATGTCCGCGTTCTGATCGTCCCCAATGGCGAGACCGAAGGCGCAAAGCTTGCGGTTTCAAGCTCCGGCCCACGTCCAGAGCGCCCTGTCGAATTGCCGCCTATTATTGATCTCGACGATGACGATATCGAAGATGAAATCGACGATTTCGACGACGAAATTGAAGAAGTCGAAGAAACTGCCCGCGAACCGCGCCGCGCCCGCGAGGAGCGTCCACGCGAAGAAGGTGAAGGCGGCGAAGGTCGCAAGCGCAAGCGTCGCCGTGGCCGCCGTGGTGGCAAGGGACGCGAGCGTGATGGACGGCCTGAAGGCGAAGATGCAGTTGC
>NZ_JBIKPH010000129.1:0-6917 GCF_044357595.1 Sphingorhabdus sp.
ATGAGGTGCGCTTTACCTCGACGACTGCCAATGCGACCCTCACGCTCTACGCAGGTGATACCGGCATCGAGAAGGTGGTGATCGGCACTGGCACGGCGGCGGCAGCGGTCACGACCGCCACCACGGCTCTCAACGTCGATGCATCTCTGGTGTTGAGTGGATTGAGCATAGCTGGAAACTCCGGAGCCAATGTCATTACCGGCACCGGCTTCGCTGATTACATCTTGGGTTACGCTGGCAATGACACCATCAATGGCGGTAATGGTGACGACACTATTGATGGTGGCGCAGGAACAAACATATTGAATGGTGGTGCAGGGTTTGATGTCGTAGATTATCGGGAAAGTATTACAGCCGTGACAGTCAGCTTGGCTATCACGACAGCCCAAACGACTGGCGGAGGCGGAACCGACACCTTGTTTGGGTTTGAAGGCATTTTAGGTGGCTCAGGTGATGACATCCTTACTGGGGATGGCAACGCCAATGCAATTTATGGCTATAGCGGCAACGACACCATCAATGCCGGCGATGGTTCCGACATCATTAGAGGTGGCGCAGGAACAAACATACTGAATGGTGGTGCAGGGTTTGATTATGTCGATTATCGCAACAGTACCACAGCCGTGACAGTCAGCTTGGCTATCACGACGGCCCAAACGACTGGCGGAGGTGGAACCGACACCTTGTCTGGGTTTGAGGGAATTACCGGCGGCTCAGGTGATGACACCCTTACTGGGGATGGCAACGCCAATGCAATTTATGGCTATAGCGGCAATGACATCATCAATGGCGGTTCGGGCAATGACTTCCTCTATGGCGAGGCGGGCAATGACTACCTCAATGGTGGTTTGGGCGACGACACCCTCAATGGTGACGATGGTGACGACACTATTGATGGTGGCGCAGGAACAAACATACTGAATGGTGGCGCAGGGTCTGATTTCGTCGATTATCGGGAAAGTATTACAGCCGTGACAGTTAGCTTAGCTATCACGACAGCCCAAACGACCGGCGGAGGTGGAACCGACACCTTGTTTGGGTTTGAAGGCATTTTAGGTGGCTCAGCTAATGACGTCCTTACTGGTGACGGTTTCAACAATGCAATTTATGGATTTAACGGAAACGACACGATCAATGGCGGCGATGGTTCCGACGCCATTAGTGGTGGCGCAGGAACAAACATATTGAATGGTGGTGCAGGGTTTGATTTCGTCGATTATCGGGAGAGTATTACAGCCGTGACAGTCAGCTTGGCTATCACGACGGCCCAAACGACTGGCGGAGGCGGGACCGACACCTTGTCTGGGTTTGAGGGTATTTTAGGTGGCTCAGGTGATGACACCCTTACTGGGGATGGCAACGCCAATGCAATTTATGGCTATAGCGGCAATGACATCATCAATGGCGGTTCGGGCAATGACTTTCTGGTTGGCGGAGCAGGATTTGATGACCTTCATGGTGGCAATGGCAACGACCTTCTGACCGGAGGCAGCGGTGACGACTGGTTCATCTTCGACACAACCCCCAACGCAACAACAAATACTGACACGATTACCGACTTTACGTCAGCAGACGGGGACAAGCTGGTATTCAGCAAGGCGATCTTTACGGGCCTATCCGGTGCCGCTTTAGGCGATCTGTCGTCAGACGCGTTCTGGTCTGGTGCAGGGATAAAAACCGCGCATGATGCAGACGACCGGTTCATCTACGATACTACCACTGGCTCGCTTTATTATGACGCCGATGGTAACGCCTCAGGCAGCGCGGCAGTACTGGTCGCTACGCTCGGAGCAGCGACCCCGTTGGCTTTCACAGACCTGCAAATCATTGGGTGACTTTGGAGTATAGACGGTATGCGCATTATTGGATTATCATTTCTTAGAAGATAGCTCACGTTTAGCCTTGCCATTTTGTCAAAACTTGGAACGATTACGATTTAGAAATGAATTGTTTTGATAATTGTTAAGCGCTGATCTATAATGACCTCTTGGCAGCGTGATTGAACCAATTTTGAAGAAATTACACATATTTTGTCTCTTTTTATTGGTAGCATCCCCACCAGCGATCCCAGCTTTTTCTGAAGACCTGGCCATGTTCAGCGCGCCAGTCGCAAAGGATACTGCTGAACTTTACGTAGCGATAGATCGAGCGGTACAAACTCATCCCTCCATCGCTGCCGCAAAAGCATCTGCCAGCGCCGCTGGTGCTGATGTGCGCGCGACCAAATGGCAGCGGTTTCCTAGTTTTTCATTAGAAGGCTTGTTTTTTAACCAGTCGCGTAACAGCTTGCAGGCTCAAGCGGTGGTCGATCAGCCGCTTTGGACAGGCGGTCGGATATCGGGAGTGATCGAACGGGCACGAGCGCGCCAAAGCGCAGCGCTAGCAGCATATAATGAGGCCATACTGGCCATTGCCCAGTCTACGGCAAAGAGCTTTTATGAGGTCCATCTTTGGCGCGAGCGCGGCATCCTCTTGGCTATCAGTCTTGAACAGCACCAACGCATGGTGGCCAGCATGGAGCGGCGCGTTGCCCAAGAGGTGAGCCCACTGTCGGATTTGGAACTTGCCAGAGCGCGCGCGCTACAAATTAGTCAGCAGATTTATCAGGCAGACGCTCAGGAGCGTGTAGCATTGAGCCGCTTTCATGAATTGATCGGAGATAGTCTTGTCACAGTGGGCATGCTTCCCACTTCTCCGGCTTCTTGGCCAAGGCTAGAAGATGCCAAGGTTACAGCTGAGGCCCTCAGCTTCAGCCCAAGCCTTGAACGTCTACGGTCTGAGGCAAGAGGTACCAAAGCCGAGGCCCGTGTCGCGGGCGCATCCATCCTACCGCAATTGAGCGGCCAGTATAGCTACAGCGAGAATTTCGGACATCGTGTGGGCGTCGCGCTCAAGGTCCAGTCTGATGGTGGGCTGTCAAGGTTTGCCGCAGCCGACGCTGCCAATCAGCGCGTGCGGGTAAGCGAATTGCAGATCTCTGCCGGTGAGCGTCAATTACGTGACGAACTCCAGGCCCTGCTGCGCGAGTATGAATCCGAGACGTTACGACTTGACGGCAGCCAGTCTGCTGCAAGTGCCGCGCAGCGCGTAATGGATTCCTACATGCGGCAATTCACCAGCGGACGTAGGACTTGGATTGACGTCATGAACGCGGTCCGCGAGGCGACCTCGGCTGAAATTGATGCCGTTGATGCCCGCATTTCGGCGCAGTCCTCGCTCGTACGTATCTTGCTCCTGTCGGGCCGGTGGACGCCGGAAACTGTGAAAAGTGCTCAACCATGACTGCACCGTTTATTGACCTTGTTGCCGCCTATGCTCAACGAAAGAGCGTCGTGCTTGGACCAGACTGGGCAATTAACGCGCCCCAAGACCTGCAGGTCGATGATCGGGACGCCCTCGACAAACTTTGCGCTGGCATAGGCTGGACTTCGTCTCCTAGACGCGGCAAGCCGAGGGCCCATCAGTTCCCCGCCCTCGCATTCCATGATGCACACGGTTGGTGCATCGCCCAGCGTTGGACGAATGCGACCCAAATCCGGCTTTTGAATAGCAGCGGCGGAATTGACGCAGACTGGTCGAGCGACCTGCTCCTGAGGGATCTGGAGCTGCCAGGCATCACAAAACTAGCAGGCGCGAATAGAGCCATAGATGTTTTTTGGTCGGCAATATTCCGTCGCAAGTCAATGATTATTGATGCCACGATCGCGACCGTAGTCATCAATCTTATCGCGCTCGCAACGTCGATCTACTCGATGCAGGTGTATGACAGAGTTATTCCGCGCGGCGGCTTTTCGACATTGCTGGTCCTGACCGGCGGCATCGTCTTCGCCCTGCTGATAGATATGCTGATCCGTAACACACGGGCGGTAATGATCGACAGGGAAGCAACGGTTATCGACAGCGAGGTCTCGGAGTATTTCTATTCCCGCATGCAGGCCGTCCGCCTTGATTCGCGCCCCCGTTCCATCGGGACCATGGCGGCCCAGTTGCGTGGCACCGATCAGGTGCGATCGATGCTCTCATCGGCCAGCCTGTTTGTGTTGGCAGACCTTCCCTTTGCTCTGCTATTTATGGCTGTAATGGCATGGCTCGGCGGGATCGTAGCTATTGTGCCGCTTGTCGCCTTTCCTCTGGCTTTAGTCCTTGCTGGGCTCATGGCGCGCTTCATCCGCAGCGATACTGAGGCTTCGCAAATTTCAGGGAACTTGAAAAACGGTTTACTGGTAGAAGCCTTAGACGCTGCGGAAACGATCAAGTCCAATCTCGGTGGATGGCATATGCTTGCCAACTGGAACCGGTTGGTTGACGAGATCCATCGATATGACCTCAAGGTAAAGCGATGGTCAGCCTTTTCCAGCTCCGGCTTTTCCTTCATCCAGCAGATGGCCTACATTGGCGTGGTTTGCGTCGGTGCATTCGAAGTTGCCAATGGCAATATGACAATGGGCGCCGTGATCGCCTGTTCAATTTTAAGTGGGCGAGTGAACGGCCCGCTGGTAGCTGCACTTCCCAATCTCATTATTCAGTGGGGCTATGCCCGCTCATCTCTAGTCGCCCTCGACAATATCCTGGCGATGCCGAGCGATCAACCCGATGACCGCGAGTTGATCCGACAACCTGCCGTTCGGGGACAGGTTAAGCTTGAGCAAGTCAAATTTGTTCACCAGGGCGGCAGGCAGGGTATTAACCTGCCTAGCCTTGAGATCCGTCCCGGCGAGAGGATTGGCATCATTGGCCCTGTTGGCTCAGGAAAATCGACCTTGCTTAAAATACTGGCCGGGCTCTATGCGCCGCAAGAGGGACATGTGCTGCTCGATGGCGTAGATGTTCGGCAAATTGCGGAGGAAGATCTGCGACGGCAGGTTTGCTATTTCCCTCAGGACTATCGTTTGATCACTGGCTCCTTGCGGGATAATCTAACCCTTGGCTTGGCAACGCCCAATGATGAAATTCTGCTCGAAGCAGCTAGTCAGACCGGCCTTGTAAACTTGATCAACAACCATCCTATGGGCCTAGACCTCCCAATTTCCGAGGGCGGTAATGGCATGTCGGGCGGCCAGCGTGTCCAAGTGGGACTAACCCGTCTATTGCTCGCGAGACCCAGAATGCTGTTGCTTGATGAGCCGACTGCCAATCTCGATCAGGAGAGTGAGGCTCGGGTGCTGCAGGCGATCCTGAAATCAATGGATACGGAATGCACCCTGATTTTCGTGACCCACAAGATGCAGCTTGTCGGCTTGGTCAACCGCCTGATCGTTTTCGCCAATGGGCAAATTGCCATGGACGGTCCGGTCAATGCCGTGTTGGAAAAACTACGAACACCCCCAGCCCAAGCCGCAACCAGTTCTCACCCCACTGTTACTTCCGAAGGACAATCATGACTGGCCTTATGCGAATGACGTCCTCCCGGCAGGTCATTATACTGACTGCTTTAGCACTCGCGGGCTTCGTTGGCTGGGCAAGCCTTGCCGAGATTGACCAAGTCAGTCGGGCAAGCGGTCAAGTCATTCCATCGGGACGGATCCAGATTGTCCAGAGCACCGATGGTGGCGTCATTGAGAAGATCAGCGTCAAAGAGGGTGACCGTGTACGGAAGGGTCAGGTGCTCGTGACGCTTGACAGGGTCCGCCTTGCTGCCGCGGTTGACGAAGGTGGGGCAAAAGTGGCGTCACTCAAGACAGCCAAGGCGCGGATTAAAGCTGAGTTGTTCGACGCGCCCCTCGTCTTTCCAGATGATGTAAAAGATTTTCCCGACTTCGTGGCGAACCAACGGCAACTGTTTGCTAAGCGCCGTGCCGCCCAGATGCAGGATATTGCGGCCCTTAATCGCATGCTTCGTCTGGTTCGGCAGGAACTCGCAATGAACCAGCCTCTGCTGCAATATGGCGATGTCAGCCGCTCTGAAGTTTTGAGGCTTGAACGCTCTGTTGCCGAAATCGAGGGGCAGATCGCGAACCGCCAAAACAAATACCTACAGGACCTCCAGGCCGAGTATGCCAAGATTGAAGAGGATCTGGTGACTGCCGAGCAGACGCTGAAACAACGCGTGGCAGCGCTTACTGAGACAGAACTTGAGGCGCCTACCGATGGCATCGTCAAGAACGTCCGCCTAACGACAATCGGCGGGGTTTTGCGCCCCTCGGATGAAGTGTTACAGATCGTACCAACCGGTGAAGAGCTTATTGTTGAGGCAAAGGTCTCACCAGCAGACATCGCGTTTGTCCGCATCGGTCAGTCCGCCTCGGTTAAGTTCGACGCATATGATCCATCAGTCTACGGCTCGGCGGATGGTCGCGTCAGCTATATCAGCCCTGACACGATTATGGAACAAAAGTCCGGCGGGGAACAGATTTTCTACCGCGTGCATATCCGAGTGGACACGCGCAACATGCGTCCTCGCGCCGGTGGAAAGATAGAAATACAACCGGGCATGACTTCGACGACCGAGATTTTGACTGGACGAAATACGGTACTCAAATATCTGCTAAAGCCAATCATCAAGACGGTAGATCAGTCTTTTGGGGAGCGTTGAGCCGATCGCCTCGCTCAATCTTTGAAATAAATGACTAAGGGCGTCCAAGCCGCTCTGCCAATTCAATTTGGGTGACGCCGGCAGCGATGCGCGCGTCAACGAGGCACTGCGTAAGTACGCCGTAAGATAAAGAGAAAACAGATCAGTTATCTGTGCCCATTAAATAGGGTGGATTAATATCTCGTTTTGAAGTAATTTTTGTTTTGTAATCGCATGAATTCGCTCACGCGGTGAACTACTCGCGAGGATGGAGGCTAAATTGAGTTCAGTCAATGAGGTGCCTTCAGGCTTGCCGCAGATTGTTAGACCGCCGGAACTGGCCCTTGAGTTTCGGGTCAACACACACGCCAACCGTGACCAATCGTCGCCATCTGTCACAACTCTT
>NZ_JBIKPH010000130.1:0-6896 GCF_044357595.1 Sphingorhabdus sp.
CGCGCAGGGCGCATGGCGCAGGAAACTCTTAAAGACCTTGGCATATGCTTCCTGTTCGCTGCCAACCACCATCCGGCGATGAAGCGGATCCAGCCAATCCGTCAACGCATTGGCCAGCGCACAATATTCAACCTTATGGGCCCCCTCGCGAACCCTGCGCGAGTCAAACGTCAGCTTATCGGCATTGCGCGCCCTGCTTATGTCCCTGTGTACGCAGAAGCACTGCAGTATCTGGGCACGGAACATGCGCGCGTCATTTCAGGCGACGAAGGGCTCGACGAATTGAGCCTTGCTGGCGGTAACGAAGTTGCAGTCGTCACTCCGGACGGCATCCGTTTTCAACGCGTCAGCGCTGCGGATGCTGGTTTGCCTGTGTATCCCGTCGAAGCCATCCGTGGCAGCGACGCGCAACATAATGCGTTGGAGCTGCGCAAGCTGCTTCAGGGTGAACATGGCGCCTATCGCGATGCTGTCCTGTTCAATGCAGCAGAGGCTTTGTTGGTGGCGGGTGTCGTGCAAACAATGCCCGAAGGCGTGGAAGAAGCAGCAGAAGCAATCGACAAGGGTCTTGCCAATGCCCTGCTAAACTGTTGGGTGGCATATTAATGGCGGACAAGCTTGCAGAGATATGCGCGACCAAGCGGCTTGAAGTTGCAGAACGCAAACTTCACGGCTTGCCACATTGGCCAACACCATCTGCGCCTCGTGGGTTTGAGGCAGCATTGCGCACCAAAAGCCAGTCAGGCATCGCGCTCATAGCGGAGATCAAGAAGGCTAGCCCATCCAAGGGGCTTATTCGCGCAGATTTTAATCCTGCCGCCCATGCAATGGCCTATCAGGCTGGAGGTGCAGCTTGCCTTTCCGTTCTCACTGACGCGCCTTATTTTCAAGGACATGAGGATTATCTGATCGCGGCGCGCGCAGCATGTGACTTGCCCGTCATCCGCAAAGATTTCATGGTCGATCCGTGGCAATGCGCCGAAGCGCGGCAAATGGGCGGCGATGCCATCTTGATCATTGTCGCGGCGCTTGATGACGTCGTGATGGTCGAGATTGAGGACGCAGCCTGGCAGGAGAAACTTGATGTCCTTGTCGAGGTTCATGATGAAGATGAACTCGAACGCGCGCTTAAGCATCTCAATTCCAAGCTGTTGGGCGTGAACAACCGCAATTTAAAAACCTTTGAGGTTGATCTGGCCAACACGGAACGCTTGGCGAAACTAGTGCCAGATGACATTTTGCTTGTCTGCGAAAGTGGTATTTCAACCCATGCCGATTGTCTGCGCATGGCCGGTGCCGAGATTAACACGTTTTTGGTGGGCGAGAGCCTGATGCGGCAGGATGATATTCAGGCGGCTACACAAAGGCTTTTGACTGGTAATGGCTGATCTTACGCATCTCAACGCCGATGGCGGCGCGCATATGGTCGATGTTTCGGCTAAGGTAGATACCGCGCGTGAGGCTGTCGCCGAAGGCCGGATCAGACTGTCCGCAGACGCGCTTGAGGCCGTGCGCGCAGGCAATATGAAAAAGGGCGATGTCCTTGGTACCGCGCGTATCGCAGGCATCATGGCCGCAAAAAAAACAAGCGACCTTATTCCCTTATGTCATCCGCTGATGCTCTCCAAGATTAGCGTCGAATTCGAATATGAAGCGACCGCTATTCGGGTCGAGGCACGGGTGCGGCTTAACGGGCCAACTGGGGTAGAGATGGAGGCGTTGACCGCTGTGACCGTCACCTTGCTGACATTGTACGACATGGCAAAGGCGCTCGACAAATCGATGGTCATTTCAGACGTGCGCTTATTGTCGAAGACCGGCGGCAAGTCAGGTGACTGGTTCGCATGATTTCGGTGGATGAGGCACAGGCCAGATTGCTGGCGCTCGCGTCGCCATTGCCCCCGATCGAAGTCGAACTAACGCGCGCCGTGCGCCATTATATGCATGGACCGCTGGTGGCGATGCGCACGCAACCTGCCGCAGATTTATCGGCGATGGATGGCTATGCTGTAATAAGTGCAGACTTTCCGGGGCCATGGCGCGTGATCGGTGAAAGCGCAGCGGGTAGGCCGTTTTCGGGCATGCTTCATTCAGGCGAAGCTGTCCGCATTTTCACAGGGGCGCATGTTCCCAAAAATGCAGACCGTATTTTGATTCAAGAAAATGCCGCGCGAGAGGGGGACATCGTGCACGCCACGCAAGATCAAAGCCCTGCAGACAAGCCCCATATCCAACGTGCCGGAAGCGATTTTCTGGCAGGCGCCGAAATTCTAACGCAGGGCGCACTGCTTGGTGCTGGGCAAATCGCTCTTGCCGCAATGGCGGGTTATGGCACGCTGTGCGTTGGTGGCCGGCCACGTGTCGCTGTTGTTGCCACTGGCGATGAATTGGTGGCCGCCGGTACGCTGTGCACGGCAGCGCAGATTCCATCATCAAACAGCCCCATGCTGCGTGCCATGCTTTCAAATCTGCCTTGCAACATGATTGACGGCGGCATTTTGCCTGATGATCTGGCGGTACTTGAGGCCAGCTTCGCGCACTTGGCTGCACAAGCGGATGTTATCGTCACCACAGGCGGCGCGTCCGTTGGCGACCATGATTTGGTCCAGCCTGCATTGCTGAATATAGGCGCAAAGATGGACTTTTGGAAAGTAGCCATGCGTCCTGGAAAGCCTTTAATGGCCGGAAAAATCGGTGACACAATCATGCTTGGCCTTCCGGGTAATCCGTCATCGGCCTTTGTCACCGCAACCTTATTCTTGCTTCCACTTCTGCGATATATGGCTGGTTGCCAAACCCCGTTTCCCGAACTGCAAGAAGCGATCACAACCCGCGATCTGCCCGGAGGGGGCATGAGAGCAGAATATCTACGCGCCCGAATGGATGGCGGCCGCATCACACCCCTCAATACCCAAGATAGCGGACTTACCCATAGCCTATCGCACGCCAACGCGCTTCTTCTTCAACCAGTCAATGGGCCTAGTCGAGCCGCAGGCACTCTTGTCCAATATATATGCCTGTCGTAAAATCTGGACACAATATGTGCGATTGTTCTTGACTTAACCGCTTTTGTTCTCTAATCGTTCCATTCATGTTCAACAGGATGGAACCCTGAATATGCTCACGGCAAAACAGCACGAACTGCTAATATTCATTAATCAGCGACTTGATCAAAGCGGCATCTCTCCGTCATTTGAAGAAATGAAGGAAGCGCTCGATTTGAAAAGCAAATCCGGGGTGCACCGCTTAATCGGCGCTTTGGAAGAGCGCGGCTTCATCCGTCGCCTGGCCAACCGAGCCCGTGCGCTTGAAGTTATGAAAATGCCTGAGAGCGCGAATGGGCGTGGCGACAATGTAACCCGTCTGGCACCTGTCAAAGAAGCCAAACCACAAATTCAAATTCCTGTTGCTGCGAATGACGTGCTTGAAATTCCGTTTCATGGCAAGATTGCTGCCGGCGTTCCGATTGAGGCACTTGAAGGGCAGAACTCGTTATCGGTTCCAATGGCATTGCTGGGCGCGGGTGAACATTATGCGCTTGAGGTGTCCGGCGATTCCATGATGGAAGCAGGCATATTGGATGGCGATTACGCCTTGATCCGTAGGGCAGACACAGCGCGTGATGGTGAGATTGTTGTCGCCTTGATTAGAGGCGAAGAAGCAACTTTGAAATATCTCCGTCGCGAAGGTCAACAGATCCGGCTTGATCCCGCCAATGGGAGCTATCAGCCGCAATATTATGCCCCGCATGAAGTTCAAGTCCAAGGTAAGCTTGCAGGCCTATTACGCAGATATCATTGATTATTATTGGACCGTGGCTGCGTTCACGCGTGCTTGCACCCATGGCATGTGTAGGGTGCCGTCATTGGCGCCAATGATAAGCGGTTCGTTCAGATAAAAAGCCAGGCCGCCACTTTGCTCTAGCAGGCGGCGGTCTGCCTTTATCCATTTTGGTCTGCACGATTGCGGCAACCAGCGGTCACTCACGACGATATCAACCCGTTTACACGCGGCGGCCATTTCCATCGCGGGCACTTGGTTGGCTGTTTGCGTCGCAAGTACAGTCCATGAGCGTTTCTCACTCGCAACAGTAACCACGCTTAGAATAGGCTGAGCAACGACCTCCGACCTTAATGCGATAAGCGAAAAGCCGATGAGCAATGTCAGCGAGAATATTTGGACAATTTGCCGGAACCGGCTCCCAAGCGGTATGAGAAGACTATATGCGCCAAGAGCAATGCTGGTTACTAGAACTCCAATCCAAATTGATGTGCCGCCAGATTGCCAAATGGCGATACCGAATCCGATGCCTACTGGCAGCCAGAGCGGCAATTGATCGCGTTCGCGGTCAAGCCAATTCTCAACGGCTTGGAACAGCGTCAAATTCTCAATTAAATCCACAGATACAAGTGTATTCAATTTGAAATATTTCGTTGCCATAACATATGCTTAGCATCCAATAAACAAACCGCAAATCCCTGTGTTCTCGGATACTATTGTTTGCCTTGACGCCCGCAAAATTTGCTACCATTGGGCTAAACAATAAAAAGCCGGTTTCTCCCCAAGAAAAATTGGTATTTGCAGGGCCTTATCTGTTAGTAACGGTTGTTTTCTTGCTTCCAATGTCGAACGAGAAAAAATGCCCATGCATGAGCGGCCCGTTTATTATGTTAGCAAGATATGGAGTTTGAAAATGGCCGATAACAACGCAACGCTTACCGTTGGCGAAACCAGCTATGACTTGCCCATCATGAAGGGCACCGAAGGTCCTGACGTGATTGATATACGCAAGCTGTATGCTGCGTCGGACCATTTCACTTTCGACCCCGGCTTTACGTCGACCGCAAGCTGTGAGTCTGCACTGACGTTCATTGACGGCGACCAAGGTATTTTGTTGCACCGCGGATATTCGATTGAGGAGCTCTCGGAGCAATCAAGCTTCATGGAAGTATCTTACCTTTTGTTAAATGGTGAGCTTCCGTCCAAGGCCGAGCTAGAGCATTTTAGCTATACTATATCGCGCCACACCATGCTGCATGAACAGCTTGCGACCTTTTACCGTGGCTTTCGACGCGATGCCCACCCAATGGCGATCATGTGCGGTGTAGTTGGTGCGCTTTCAGCATTTTACCATGATTCGACTGACATTAGCGATCCAACACACCGGATGGTTTCCAGCCATCGCTTGATTGCCAAAATGCCGACAATTGCGGCAATGGCGTATAAATACTCGGCCGGCCAACCCTTTGTCTATCCTGACAACCGCCTGTCCTACACTGGCAACTTCCTGCGTATGACCTTTGGTGTGCCTGCTGAGGAATATGTTGTAAATCCAGTCATCGAACGCGCCTTGGACCGGATTTTTATTCTTCATGCAGACCATGAACAAAACGCATCTACATCAACTGTCCGGCTGGCCGGATCGTCCGGTGCGAACCCATTTGCGTGTATCGCAGCGGGCATTGCATGTCTTTGGGGTCCTGCACATGGCGGCGCCAACGAAGCTGCATTAAACATGCTGCGTGAAATTGGCACGCCAGACCGCATTCCGCATTATATTGATCGGGCAAAGGACAAGAATGACCCGTTCCGCCTAATGGGCTTTGGTCACCGTGTTTACAAAAACTATGACCCGCGCGCCTCCGTCATGCAAAAAACGGTCCGCGAGGTGCTAACCGAACTCAACATTAGCGACCCGATTTTTGACGTTGCAATGCAACTTGAAGAAATGGCCCTGAACGACCCATATTTCATTGAGAAAAAGCTGTTCCCGAATGTAGATTTCTATTCGGGCATAATCCTATCGGCCATCGGCTTCCCTACCGAAATGTTCACTGTCTTGTTCGCCTTGTCGCGGACGGTTGGTTGGGTTGCCCAATGGAATGAAATGATTTCAGATCCAGCCCAGAAAATAGGTCGTCCGCGCCAGCTGTACACCGGACCAAATCACAGGGTCTATCCAGGCCTAAACGGCCGCTAATTGATCGTGCAAGGGGGAGTGTGTTTAAAGCACGCCGCCTTTTTACCTCTCTAAAGTCTTTTTCTGCGGCACTGCGTTAATTTGTTTCGACTTGCCAACAAAGCCTTGGCTTTTTGGTGCATAGAGGCCTGATCTCGAGCGAACCAAAGCCAGAGCAATTTTAGGTTCACTCGGCCTTAGTTTTCCTTAGCCTTTTTGCCTATGATGTCATTGCGCAGGCTGACAAAGATGAGCACACTAAGTTGCAGTACCATAATCCACTCCAAAGCCTGAATGAGTCCCAGCAGAGCAGACCCGAATGCTGCAAAGATCGTGAGTGCCGCGGGCGAATGTAGCAATTGCTTCGCCCCCTTTGGTAACGCCATTTTCTGCGTAAGATATGCAAGGCACGAAACCGCAAAAGCGGCGAACAAGCCATCACCGCGATACGAGGATTGCATATAAACAGCGCTAAGCATGGCCAAAATGATCAGCGCCCATGTTATGACGGACACGCTTTGGATGTGCATATGGTCATCGACGTCATCTGTAACCGCGAGGCGAAGGGAATTGGCTGCGATAGCGACAAACGCCGCAATGCATGCCGCAGTTGCAAAGCTGCCAAAGCCCAACGCCAACGCAACTAGTGCAAGAATTGGGCTTGCGAACTTTGTGATAGTGACGGCAAAAGCGTTCTGCCAAATTACGGGGACTATGCGCGCCAGCACGGGACCAAATAACTGAGATTCCACAAAACCAGATCGGCTTGCCACACGCCGCCTTAATATTTGGCGGTTAAGCTCGGAAAAGTCTTGCGCCCCCGTCAGAACGGTCAGTGTCCCATTAGTGATGTGCTGCTGGGACACAGGACGCATCGGAATTTGGGCCAATACCGACTGACGCAGTAACGAGGAGATGATGCTCCAATCATCAGGCA
>NZ_JBIKPH010000031.1:0-18904 GCF_044357595.1 Sphingorhabdus sp.
GCCCATGGGTTGGATCGCGCGCGCGCAACTTGCTTCCGCCGTTTCCAACGCGGGCGGCCTTGGCATCATCGAAACATCATCGGGGCAGTTAGATGAAGTGCGCGCCGAAATCATCAAGATGCGTGAGTTGACCGACAAACCGTTCGGCGTGAACATTGCTCAAGCCTTTGTGCGAGATCCGGGTATTGTAGATTTTGTGGTCGACCAAGGCATAAAGTTTGTAACAACGTCAGCGGGCGATCCTAATAAATATTGCGGTCCGCTAAAGGCTGCGGGGCTTACCGTATTCCACGTTGTGCCAACGCTTGCTGGCGCATTGAAAGCCATCGACGCGGGCGTAGATGGCCTTGTTGTTGAAGGCGGTGAGGGCGGCGGCTTCAAAAATCCCAAGGATGTGGCGTTGATGGTTTTGCTGCCGCTCATCCGAAGCAAAGTCGATGTGCCAATCGTCGCCGCTGGTGGCATTGTCTGTGGACGGACAATGGCGGCGGCTTTCGCGCTCGGCGCAGAGGCGGTGCAGATGGGTACACGCATGGTTAGCGCGGCGGAATCGCCGGTGCACCAGAACTGGAAAGACGCGATCATCAACGCGAAAGAAACCGACACGCTGTTTCTAAATCGTCACGGTCCCGGTCCAGCATTGCGTGCACTGCGCACGGAACGGACCACGAAGCTGGACATGGAGCCTTCAGACAATATCATGGGCGAAATGCGCGGCGTGCTCGACCTGTATTTCGGCGGCGACATGGAGGCGGCGATTGCGCTTTCGGGGCAAGTTGCGGGACGCATTGATACAGTGAAACCCGCCAAGCAGATCATCGACGAAGTGATGGACGAGTTTTATGCTGTCATAAACGATTTGCGGCAAGACTATCTGTAGGAGCTGATTTGGACCCTGTCCTTGAAGCCTTTTTGAGCGATCCAGCGGCGGATGTTTCGGCGTTGCATGACGTTGCGCGGATCAAAGGGATATTGGAGCAATGCGGCCGTGAAGGCCGCGCGATTAGCTATTCTGAGCTTTTGTTGAACCTTGGCTTTCGTTTTACGCGGCCCAAAATGCGGGCGGTGTGCATGACGTTGGATAAAATTGACCAGATGACGCTCGAAGAAGGCAGGCCTGCGCTTGCGGTCCTTGTGGTGCGCGAAGGCGATGGCCTGCCCGGGCAGGGTTGGTGGACCGGGCGGACGGATTATCAAGGTGAATGGATTGGGCCGCAAGCCCACGCCCATATCCGTAAGTTGCAGGGCGCCGTATTTGCATATTGGCAAGAAGGGCCATTTTGACAGACTTTACCACCTTAGTTTCTGCGTTTGTACGGCGGATATTTGGCGGGTCCGCCGAGGTTGAAAACCTGATGCGGCTGACTGGCGGTGCCAATATGGAAAGTTGGTCATTCGACTATGCAGGGCATGGTTATGTACTTCGCCGTTCTCCCTCGGCAGAGATGATGGCCGGTCGCGTTTATGGCCATGACATTGAAGCTGCGGTTGTGCGTGCGGCGTTTATGGCCGGCGTAAAGGCACCTGAAATTATCGCCGAGGTCGAGGCCGTAGATAATCTTGGCACTGGATACATGATGCGCAGAGTCGAGGCCGAGGTTAACCCGGCAAAGATACTGGCTAGTCCACCGCCGTCATTGATCAATGATTTTGCACGAGAATTGGCCGCCATTCACGCCGTTTCGCGGGACACGTTGCCAGCTTTGCCTGAGGCAGGGGCAGCGAGCTTGCTGACGGACCTCAAAGCACGCTTTCTCCTCTTCGGCGGCAATCGCCCTGTCATGGCCCTCGCATTCAGATGGCTGGAGGATCATTTGCCCGCACCGGTAGACGCTGTCCTGCTTCACGGCGATTTTCGGATGGGCAATATCATGGTCCACACCGATGGCCTTGCCGCCGTGCTGGATTGGGAGCTGGCGCATCTGGGGGACCGACATCAGGACTTGGCGTTTGGGTGCATCAACAGCTGGCGCTTTGGATATATTGATCGGCCAGCATTTGGCATTGGGCAAATGGACGCATTCTTCGCCGCTTATGCCCGCGAAAGCGGTCATAATGTGGACGCTGGGCGCTTTCGATGGTGGCTAGTTTATGCGACATTATGGTGGGGTGTCTGCTGTCTCCAAATGACCGACATTTGGCGAAGCGGAGCCGACCCCGGCCTTGAACGTGCAGTCATTGGGCGCCGTGCTTCAGAAACCGAGGTCGACTTGCTGATGCTGCTTGAGGAAGACGCGCCGATCGCCGAACAAAACCGTCACCCTGAGCATCGCTCACCTCTGGCGGCTGACGTTCCAGAACCCTATTCCAAGTCACAATCTGCGGCTGAGATGCAGGCATGGATGCTGAAAAGTGAAGCTCATTATGTAGGCGAAACGTCTGCTGCCGAACTCCTGAACGCCTTAGCCAGTTGGATTGAAACGGACATCAAACCGCACGCAAAAGGTCGCGACCGGTTCATGGCTGCCGTCGCAGTCAACGCGCTGGGCATACTCAAACGCGAAACAGAAGGCGGCGCTTCTATTCATGACAAGCTGCTGTCCGAAGAACTTTCATCAGGTCGCAAATCCCTCGCCACGCCCAATTTGCTGGCGCAATTGAAAGCGCAGTCGCTGCAAAAACTGGCTGCAGACCAACCCAAATATTCCGCACTGGCGGTCGCCCAACAGAAATGGACCCATTGATGCTGTTTGAAATCCCTACAGATATTATGGACTATCTGGCCGAACTTGACGCATTCATCGAACGCGAGATAAAGCCGATCGAAGCGCGCGATGACAATATCCGCTTTTTCGACCACCGCCGCGAACATGCGCGTACCGATTGGGACAATGACGGCCACCCGCGTGCAGACTGGTGGGCACTGCTTGTCGAAATGCGTCAGATCGCAGACAAAGCTGGACATTACCGCTTTGCAATTCCTGCCGAATATGGCGGTAAGGACGGCTCGAATTTGGCCATGGCCGTCATCCGCCACCATTTGGCGCATAAGGGATTGGGGTTGCATAACGATCTTCAGAACGAAAGCAGCATCGTTGGCAACCTTGTGCAGGTGCTGATGTTGCGTGACTTCGGCACAGCAGAGCAAAAGGCAGAATTTATCCCACCTATGCTGCAAGGCAAAATGGGCTGGAGCTTTGGCCTGACCGAAGAAGATCATGGTTCGGACGCCACGCATATGGATACAACTGCGGTCTCCGAAACGCGAAATGGCGTTGCCGGATACCGGATTAACGGCAACAAAATGTGGACGACCGGCCTGCCGTATACCAGCCATGTGATGACCTTTGCCCGCACCAGCGGCGATAATGGCAAGGCGCGTGGTATCACCTGTTTCGTTGTGCCAACGGACGCACCCGGTTTCGAAATCGGGGAGTATATGTGGACATTCAACATGCCCACCGACCATCCCAAGGTGAAATACACCGACGTTTGGGTGCCCGAAAGCGCGATTTTGGGGGCACTCGACAATGGTCTTGCCGTCGCACAGCATTTTGTTCACGAAAATCGTATCCGGCAAGCCGCAAGCTCACTTGGCGCGGCGCAATATTGCATCGACGAAGCGGTGAAATATGCCCGTGAACGCAAGCCTTTTGGCAAGCCGCTTGCTGTGAACCAAGCAATCCAATTTCCTTTGGTCGAACTTCAAACGGACGCAGAAATGTTGCGGTTGTTAATTTACAAAACAGCTGCTGAAATGGACAGCATGTCGAAACCAGAGGTGGCTCTGCGTCTTTCCGATAAGGTGAGTATGTGCAACTACAAAGCCAATCGGTTGGTTTGCAACGCTGCAGATTTTGCAATGCAAGTTCATGGTGGCATTGGCTATTCGCGGCATAAGCCTTTTGAACATATTTATCGCCACCATCGCCGCTATCGCATCACCGAGGGTGCTGAAGAAATCCAGATGCGCAAAGTGGCGGGGCATCTTTTTGGGTTCATGAGATAATCTTTTTTGGGACGGGTAAATTAATGCAGCAGGCAACTGATTTGTTGGATGAAAGCATGGCCCTTGATGGGCTTCTTGCATCTTTGGCCGAGGGCGATTTTGACACGCCGACCCAGTTTAAGGGTTGGACGATCAACAACATTATTCGGCACCTGCACGTATGGAACATAGCGGTCGATTTATCTTTGCGTGACGAGGCAGCCTTTGGCACGTTTGTTGCCGCTATGATGGCCGGTGTCCGCGGCGGTAAGTTGCCGGAGTTTGAGGCGTCCTATCTAGATGGTCTCTCCGGCCATGCATTGCGTAAGGCATGGCCGGAGCGGGCCGCAGCAACTGCGGCGGCATTTGCGGCAGCCGACCCGAAACTTCGCCTCAAATGGGTTGGCCCCGAAATGAGCGCGTTGAGCTCAATTACCGCGCGACTGATGGAAACTTGGGCACATGCACAGGCCATATATGATGCCCTCGGCGTGGAACGGCGAGATACCGACCGGATTGGCAATATTGTCCGTCTGGGCGTTATCACCTGGGGCTTTACGTGGAAGAACCGACGCATGGAGCCGCCAGGTCCGATGCCGCAACTGCGCTTACTGGCACCCTCAGGCGCGATTTGGGAATATGGCGAGCCATCGGACAGCGGGATGATTTCCGGCAGCGCGACCGCCTTCTGTCAGGTCGTGACGCAATGTCGCCACGTCGCCGACACTTCACTTGAAGTCACTGGCGAAGTCGCGCATCAGTGGATGAAAGTAGCACAGTGCTTTGCAGGGCCACCACAGGACCCGCCGGCAAAGGGCACACGGCATCGCGCCGAAAGGGGAGTTTGAAGATCATGAAGAAAATCGTTTTCATTTCGATAAGCGCGCTTTTGCTTGCGGGTACGCCTCTGGCGGCGCAAACTGTTGATCAAGTCACGGTAGTTCATGTAGGAAGGTTGCTCGATAAGCCCGGCAGTGCACCGAACGGTCCATCCACCGTGATCATCCGCAATGGCAAGATTGTCGAAGTCTTGTCTGGCTATCAACCCGGCCCAACAGGCGCAACGCTCATCGACCTTAAGGACAAGTTTGTTCTCCCAGGCCTTATCGATAGCCATGTGCACCTTGATAGTGATGCAGGCGGCGATGCGGCCTTGATCGAATCGTTCACCGATAGTCCGGCCCGTGCAGCCTATCGCACCGCTGGCAATGCCAAGAAGACATTGATGGCTGGCTTTACGACCGTCCGCAATTTGGGCGACGGTAGTGGCGCGACATTGGCATTGCGCGATGCCGTCGCTGCCGGCGAATTGCCGGGCCCTCGCATCATTGACGCCGGTCGCTCTATTTCGACCACTAGCGGCCATATGGACGCAACCTTGTCGGTGTCTGAGGATCTTCATGGCAGTATTGGTCAGGAAAATCTGTGTGATGGTGTGGAAAGCTGCCGTCAGGCGGTGCGGAAGCAAATCAGGCGCGGTGTCGACGTCATCAAGATAGCGACGACGGGCGGCGTGAACAGTCGTATCGGGTCGGGCTTGGGTCGTCAGATATTCGATGATGAGGTCAAGGCATTGGTCGATACTGCGCATCTTTATGGCAAGAAAGTTGCCGTGCATGCGCATAGCGATGACGGCATCAACGCTGCGCTTGCGGTGGGCGCAGACTCGATTGAACATGGCACCATGCTGACCGATGAAAGCATCAAATTGTTCAAAGCGGCAGGCGCATATTATGTCCCGACACTGTCGACGGTGAACGGCTATATTGAAAGGCTTGCGGCCAACCCTAATGCCTATCCACCCGATGTGCTTGCCAAGGTAAAATGGCGCATTGGCGTTACGGGCAAGAGCCTTGCTAAAGCCTATCCAGCTGGCGTGAAGATTGCCTTTGGAACCGACGCAGGCGTTTCCAAGCACGGCAGAAATGCCGATGAATTTGAACTGATGGTCAAATACGGCATGTCCGCCAGCGCCGCCATTCAAGCTGCAACGATGAACGCTGCAACGCTTTTAGGCGTCGATAAACAGGTCGGCTCGCTGGAGCCCGGCAAAGCTGCTGACTTGATAGCAGTTGCAGGTGACCCAATTGTGGATATCACAACATTAAAATCCATACGTTTTGTCATGAAGGATGGGCGGGTCTTCAAGGCCGAATGATGATCCCTTTTTGCGGATCCGATTTGCCTTGAAGTGTCTCAATGAAGGCCGTCGCTGCCGATTGAAGGCCTTTGTGTTCTTCTACCTCGACAATGCCGTGCGCCGCGGCAAGGAAACTTTTCCAGCTGCGGCCGACAGCTTCGCCAAAACCTTTTGGTCCTAATTCTTGGATCGTAGCGACCGCGTGGTCGGGGGCGAAGAACAGAACGGGTTTTGGCCCCGGCATGGTCTCGCCGCTTGCACCCGCACTATTTGGACCACGCGCGTCAACATGGGTGGCCCCGACAAGGCAGCTATATGCTAGGTTGACTGCTAGAGTGTCATGGATCGAGCGCAGCAGTGAAGAGTTGCCGGCGAAGTCGACGCAAACAGACGCGCTTTGGGGCAGGGCACTGACGTCCTCATAGGCCATGACGTCATCATATAGTCCAGTGCCCTTCACGAAACCTAAATTGCCTTTCGACGTCAGGCCAATACGCTTGATATCGGGCGACAGGTCTCTTGCTACGCTGGCAAGCCCCATTGCGGTTTTAGATGAAGCGCTCGTGATGACCATGTTTTGCGCGCCGAACCAGCGTTCGCGGCGAAGCATCGCTTCAATAAGGAAACCGGTTTTGAACAAAGGTCCGAAAAGCATCCGCTCTGCCTCTTTGGCTGGGTCATGTTCGGGGTCTGCGGCAAGGCGGCTATATTGATTGTATATCGGGCTCATCGGTTGCCGGTGCGCGGCCATGTCCGTAAAGCCACTTTGGCTAATTTTACCGGGTAAGACATCAAGATGGGTCCCCATGGGCAAATAGCCATAAACGCGTTCACCGACGGCGATATCCGGGTGGCGCGATTCTTCGACAATCGCGTGCCCCCACATCGGAACAACGCCAAAATCACCATCCGCGGGAAAGAAATTCCAATAACCGAAAACGTCGCCAATGACGGCGTACGTTATGTTGTTTGCAGTGACGGAGAAACTTTCGATTCGCAAACGAACAGCGCCCTCGCTTAACATGGGCATGGGCGCCTCATTAACATGCGTTTGCGTCAAAGCCTGTTTATGTACCCAGATAGTTGATGCCATTGTTGATCCTCCAGACTAGGGCTTAACCGCGTGCCTATGCGCTTTCAATGGCGGACTTTATCATCGCTTGCGCGCTCTGATGTGATTTGTATCTTTGACAATCACATCAGGATGTGAAAATAGCCGAATCATGAGCATTCAACTGATCACTAAACTTCGCAGCCTCGTCAACGACGGCGGCCTTTCACGGTCCGGCCTTGCACGCGCGGCGGGCCTTCATGCCAACACTTTGCGTGATTTGGATGAGCCGGGCTGGAACCCGACTGCGGAAACGCTTCGTAAGCTGGAAAGCTACTTGTTTTCCAACGATGACACGCCCGCGCTGGTGTCGATTGAGGAGATCATTGAAGAGGCGCGCAACGGACGGATGTATATTCTTGTCGATGATGAAGATCGAGAGAATGAGGGGGACCTTATCATTCCGGCGCAAATGGCGACGCCAGATGCGATTAATTTTATGGCGACACATGGTCGCGGCTTAATCTGTCTTTCCATGACCAAGGCTCGATGCGAGCAGCTTGGCCTAACGCCTATGGCGCGGGAAAACCGCGAAAGCATGCAGACCGCGTTTACGGTGTCCATAGAAGCCCGTGAGGGCGTTACGACCGGCATCAGCGCCGCTGACCGCGCGCGCACCATTTCTGTCGCTGTGGATGCTTCTATGGGGCCTGACGACATCGTTTCGCCCGGTCATGTCTTCCCGCTCACCGCACGCGATGGTGGCGTTCTGGTGCGTGCAGGTCATACGGAGGCCGCTGTCGATATCAGCAGGCTTGCAGGACTCAATCCATCCGGCGTGATTTGTGAGATCATGAAGGACGATGGCACAATGGCGCGGATGGACGACCTTGTCGCCTTCGCCCGCATGCACAACCTGAAAATGGGCACAATCCGTGACCTTATCGCCTATCGCCGTAAGCATGATCATTTGGTCGAAAAGCGGGCAGAGATGAAATTCAACAGTCGCTGGGGTGGCGATTGGACGGCCATGACCTTCTACAACAAGGCCACAGGCGACGAGACCATCGCATTGGTGAAGGGACGTATCGATCCTGATCAACCTACCCTCGTGCGTATGCACACCATGTCGATGTTCGTTGATGTGTTTGGTGAGGAAAATGAGCGTTCGGGTCTGCTATCGCAGTCGATGGACGCAATAGCTGCCGAAGGTACCGGCGTCATCGTGGTCATCAACAAGCCGATGAAGGGCGTTGTGTCGCGCTTCATGCAGTTGCGCGCGGAAGGTAAGCAAGCGGGCGCGCCAGAGATTGAAGAGTTGCGCGACTATGGCGGCGGTGCGCAAATCCTGACCGAACTTGGTGTGCAGGACATGATATTGCTGACCAACACACATCACACGCTGGTCGGGCTTGAAGGCTATGGCCTTTCCATTGTAGGCGAGCGGCCTATTCCCGGCACCGGAGGCGAATAATGGCAAAATTCCTTATAGTTGAAGCACGGTTTTATGACCATCTGAACGACATGCTCGTTTCAGGCGCTAAGGCTGCGTTAAAGGCCAAGGGTCATGAGGTTGAAGTTATCACTGTGCCCGGCGCGCTTGAAATACCGGGCACTATTGCCATGGCTGCAGAAGCGCAAATGTATGACGGATTTGTTGCCATTGGTGTTGTTATTCGCGGTGAAACCTACCATTTTGAGATTGTTGCAGGTGAAAGCGCGCGCGGTATAATGGCCTTGACGATGGATGGCATCGCGATCGGTAACGGGATATTGACCGTCGAAAACGAGGAGCAGGCAATTGTACGCGCTGATCCCAAGCAGAAGGATAAGGGCGGCGAGGCGGCTGTTGCTGCGATGGCCTTGCTAAATCTGCAAAATCGTTTCAACTGAAAAGATGAGCGCACCAACCTTATCGAGCCAGATCAACCCCGAAGCCAAAGAGTTTAAGGCGCGCCGTGCCCATAATCGGGCGCTGCGTGACGACCTTTGGGCGAAAGTCGCCGAAGCCGCGTTAGGCGGTAATGAGAAGTCGCGTGAGCGGCACACGTCCCGTGGCAAATTGCTGCCGCGTGAGCGCGTCGAACGCCTGCTTGATCCCGGTTCGCCTTTCCTAGAAATCGGCCAGCTTGCAGCCTGCGACCTGTATGATGGCGAAATTCCTGGTGCCGGCCTTATCACGGGAATCGGCCGCGTTTCGGGCCGCCAGTGCATGATCGTCTGCAACGACGCGACCGTAAAAGGTGGCACTTACTACCCGATGACCGTCAAAAAGCATTTGCGGGCGCAAGAAATTGCAGAGGCCAACCGGTTGCCATGCATCTATCTGGTCGACAGTGGCGGCGCCAACCTGCCGCATCAGGACGAGGTTTTTCCCGACCGTGACCATTTCGGGCGCATCTTCTTCAATCAAGCAAATATGAGCGCCAAGGGCATCCCGCAAATCGCCTGCGTCATGGGCAGTTGCACCGCAGGCGGGGCTTATGTTCCTGCAATGTCGGATGAGAGCATCATTGTGCGCAATCAGGGTACGATCTTCCTTGCTGGCCCGCCATTGGTCAAGGCCGCGACGGGTGAAGAGATCAGCGCCGAGGATTTGGGCGGCGGCGACTTGCATAGTCGCAAGTCGGGTGTGGTCGATCATGTGGCCGAGAATGACGAACACGCGCTGACGATCGTGCGCGATATTATTTCGCACCTTGGCCCCATCCACAAACCGAACATTGATCTAAAAGAGCCACGTCCGACAAAATTCGACACCGAAGAGCTTTACGGCGTCATCCCCGACGATGTGCGTGCGCCCTATGACGTTCATGAAGTTATCGCGCGGCTGGTCGATGGCAGCGAATTTCACGAATTTAAGGCGCTGTACGGCACAACCTTGGTCTGCGGCTTTGCACATATCTGGGGGATGCCGGTCGCGATCCTCGCCAATAACGGCGTGCTGTTTTCGGAAAGTGCGGCCAAAGGCGCGCATTTCATTGAACTTGCCTGCCAACGCCGGATCCCGTTGCTGTTCCTGCAGAATATCAGCGGCTTCATGGTCGGCGGCAAATATGAGGCGGAGGGTATCGCCAAGCATGGCGCAAAACTCGTCACCGCCGTCGCCACCGCAAGCGTGCCCAAGATCACCGTGCTGATCGGCGGCAGCTTTGGCGCGGGCAATTACGGCATGTGTGGCCGTGCTTACAGCCCACGTTTCCTGTTCACCTGGCCCAATGCGCGCATTTCGGTGATGGGCGGGGAGCAAGCCGCATCCGTGCTCGCCACGGTCCACCGTGATGCCGAGAAATGGACCGCTGAGGAGGCCGAAGCCTTCAAAACGCCAATCCGCCAAAAATATGAGGATGAAGGCAACCCCTATTACGCGACCTCGCGGCTTTGGGATGACGGCATCATTGACCCAGCGCAGACACGGGATGTGCTTGGATTGGCGTTTGCGGCCGCACTAAACGCACCAGTTGAGGAGGCGCCCCGCTTTGGGGTGTTCCGGATGTGAGTGACCTTGGCTTTACCCATATTGCTTTAGTCTGTTCAAACGCAGACAAGACAATCGAATTTTACCAGCGCTTCGCTGGCATGACCGTAATTCATGACAGGCGCGATTCCAACGGGCGGGTTTTTTGGTTGTCTGACCTCAAGCGCGCTTTTGCTATTGTCTTTATTGAACGTACAAATGTTGAAGCGCCCTTAGGACCACTTGGCCACTTGGGCGTCTGTTTGAAATCAAAAGATGAAGTGGATAATCGCGTAAAGGCCGCGCGAGAACTTGGTTACAAGGTGCGTGAACCTGAAGAATCTGGTCCTCCGGTTGGGTATTGGGCATTTGTCGCGGACCCTGATGGACACACCTTAGAGTTGAGCTACGGCCAAGAGGTTCAGCTGCACGTTGAGAAAGCGCAATGATCCAATCCCTGCTCATCGCTAATCGCGGCGAGATTGCCTGCCGGATTATCCGTACGGCGCATGCCATGGGCATTCGCACGGTTGCGGTCTATTCGGATGCTGATGCCAAGGCGCTGCATGTACAAGAAGCCGATGAGGCGGTGCACATTGGGGCGTCTCCGGCGCGTGAGAGCTATTTGGTGGGGGATAAGATCATTGCCGCTGCGCTTTCCACTGGCGCAGAGGCGATCCATCCCGGCTATGGTTTCCTCTCCGAAAATGCCGAATTCGCGCAGGCGGTGATTGATGCTGGCCTCATCTGGGTCGGGCCGAACCCCGCCAGCATTACCGCGATGGGGCTGAAGGATGCGGCAAAGACACTGATGGCTGCGGCGGGTGTGCCCGTCACCCCCGGTTATATGGGCGAGAACCAAGACCCTGCGTTCCTTGGCGAGCGTGCCGCTGAAATCGGCTATCCCGTGCTCATCAAGGCGGTCGCGGGCGGCGGTGGGAAGGGAATGCGCAAGGTCGACGATGCAGCTGACTTCATAGACGCGCTCGCCTCTTGCCAGCGTGAGGCCAGCGCCTCATTCGGCAATGCGCATGTGTTGATCGAGAAATATATCCAGCGCCCGCGCCACATTGAGGTGCAGGTGTTTGGCGACACCCATGGCAACATCGTTCATTTGTTTGAACGCGATTGTTCGTTGCAACGCCGCCACCAAAAGGTAATCGAAGAAGCCCCCGCGCCGGGCATGGACGAAGCCACACGCGCACAGCTTTGCGCGGTAGCGGTGAAAGCGGCAAAAGCCGTCGACTATATCGGTGCTGGCACAATCGAATTCATTGCAGATGCGTCTGAGGGTCTCCGCGCGGACCGTATCTGGTTCATGGAAATGAATACGCGGCTGCAGGTCGAACACCCGGTGACTGAAGAAATCACGGGCGTTGACCTTGTCGAATGTCAGTTGCGTGTGGCGAGCGGGGAGGCTTTGCCAATGCGGCAGGAAGAGTTGCGTATTAATGGTTGGGCGATGGAAGCCCGGCTCTATGCGGAAAATCCCGCGACGGGCTTCTTGCCCTCCATTGGTTCACTCGACCATTTGGAGTTTCCCGAAGAACTGCGTGTTGATACAGGCGTGCAGATAGGCGGCGAAGTGTCACCATTCTACGACCCCATGATCGCCAAGCTGATTGCTTGGGGCGAAACGCGTGACGAGGCTATCGGTCTCCTGCGGGATGGTATTGATGGCACTGAGGTTTGGCCGGTCAAAACCAATGCTGGCTTTTTGGGCCGGCTTCTCGACCTTCCAGAGTTCGGCATCGGTGATGTCGACACTGGCCTCATCGCCCGCGAGGTTGACGCTCTGGTCACGCCGCCAGAGCCGGACGAGGACGAACTCGCTGAAGTCGCAGCAGCCTTATTTGCAAGCCCCGGCGATGGTCCGTTCAGCGCTGCGCTGGGGTTCCGGCTCAATGCGCTATCGCGTGCTGAAGCGCGCATTACTGACGATAGTGGTAATAGCTATGTCGTATCGTTCGACGAAGTCGAGGCCGATGAACCGACCGCTGATGTACTCGCCTTTACCGATGGTTTTGCCCGCCGCTATGTCTTGGAAGAACCGCGGGGGTCGGGGCATAGTGCTGTAAGCGATGGCGCAATATTGTCGCCCATGCCTGGCCGCATCATCGCGGTCGAGGTAGCGGCGGGTGATAGCGTCACCAAAGGGCAAAAGCTTGTGACGCTTGAAGCCATGAAGATGGAGCACAGCCTCACCGCACCGTTCGATGGGACAGTGGCGGAGCTGAATGCCGAGGTTGGTGCGCAAGTGCAGGTTGAGGCGTTGTTGGTGCGGATAGAGGTAGTGGAAGTGTAATGGCAGGCAAATATTTCAACCAATGGCAAATCGGCGACAGCATCATTCATGAAATTCGCCGCACGGTAACCGAGACGGATAATCTGCTTTTTTCGGTCATGACCCACAATCCGCAGCCGCTGCATATCGACGCGGAGGCGGCGAAGGCCAGTGAGTTCGGACAAATTCTCGTCAATGGCACCTTCACTTTTGCGCTTATGGTCGGATTGTCAGTGGGTGACACCACGCTTGGCACGTTGGTTGCGAACCTTGGCTATGACAAATTGGTTATGCCCAAGCCAGTGTTCATCGGTGATACCCTGCGCGCGGAAACCGAGGTCATTGCGCTCAAGGAAAGCAAGTCGCGGCCAGATGCCGGCGTTGTGACTTTCCTTCACCGTTGCATCAACCAGCGCGACGAAATTGTATGCCAGTCCGAGCGCGCAGCATTGCTGAAGAAGGCTTAGATTGCCATAACGTCCGGCGAGGGGCATACTAAAGGCATGAAACTGCGTTCCCTCCTTTTCGTCCCGGGTGACCGGCCTGACCGATTTGCCAAAGCCGCCGCCAGCGGCGCTGATGCGATTATCATCGACCTTGAAGACTCAGTCGGGTTAGGCCGTAAAATTGTCGCGCGCGAAGCGGCGGCGGAGTATCTTTCCGGCGATCGGCCGGTGCCGGTGTTTGTCCGCGTCAACCCGCAGGATAGCCATCTAACACATGACGACCTTGCGTCGGTGTTGCCTTATATGCCCGATGGCATTGTCTTGCCCAAGGCAGAGGGTGCGCGCTCGATCAACTGGCTGCGCGCGGAGGCAGCGGCGGTGGCGGATAGTCAGGATGGCGAAGCCCCGCCGATTTTGCCAATCGCGACCGAAACCCCCGGAGCAGTGTTTGACCTTGGCACCTTGCGTGAGGTCGCGCATTATCTGGCTGGTGTCAGCTGGGGCGCAGAGGATTTGCCTGCCTCGGTTGGTGCAGTGACCGCGCGCGAGGTAGACGGTAGCTATACGGCACCTTTTGAAATGGTCCGGTCGCTCACGCTGTTTGCGGCGCATGCTGCTGGGGTTGCAGCAATCGATACTGTCTTCCCAGGCATAAGCGACGAGGCGGGGCTTGCCGCTTATGTCGGCCGCGCCGCGCGCGACGGCTTCAGTGGCATGCTTGCCATTCACCCGTCTCAGGTGGCAGCAATCAACGCAGGCTTTACGCCTTCCGCCGAACAGCTTGCGCATGCGCAATCAGTTGTAGATGCCTTCGCGGCCAACCCCGGAGCAGGGGTGCTGCAAATGGACGGTAAAATGATCGATGCGCCGCATTTGAAAGCGGCGCTATCGATCCTCGCAAGGGCTTAAGCAGCCAATTTCCGCAGCACATAATGCAGAATTCCGCCGTTCATGAAATATTCGACTTCGTTCGCGGTGTCGATGCGGCACAAAGTGTCGAAATTGAACGTCGAGCCATCCTTGCGCGTAACCATCACGGTTACCGTCTGGCGCGGCTGAAGCATTCCTACGCTGGTGATTGTAAAGCTGTCATCGGCAGTCAGGCCGAGCGTTGTCCGGCTTTCGCCTTCTAGGAACTGCAGCGGCAATACGCCCATGCCAACAAGGTTGGAACGGTGGATACGTTCGAAGCTTTCGACGATCACCGCGCGGACGCCCAGAAGGTTAGTGCCCTTGGCGGCCCAATCGCGTGACGAACCGGTGCCATATTCCTTGCCTGCGATGACCACTAAGGGTGTGCCGTCGGCTTTATGCTTCATGGCGGCGTCGTATATTGCCATGACTTCGCCTTTATAGCTGCTCATGCCGCCTTCGATGCCGGGGACCATTTCGTTTTTGATCCGGATGTTGGCAAAGGTTCCGCGCATCATGACTTCGTGGTGGCCGCGGCGCGCCCCGTAGCTATTGAAATCGGCTTTTGAGACTTGATGTTCCATCAAGAACTTGCCCGCGGGGCTATCCGCCTTGATGCTTCCGGCGGGCGAAATATGGTCGGTGGTGATCGAGTCACCCAATATCGCCAGCGGCCTTGCCTCGATGATGTCCATCACTGGCGCTGGCGTCATACTCATCCCCTCAAAATAGGGGGGATTTGCGACATAAGTCGATCCGGCGCGCCATTGATAGGTGTCCGAACCTTCGACCTGAATCTTCTGCCAATGCGCGTCGCCTTCATAGACTTTTGCATAGCGCGCGGTGAACATCGAACGATCGATGTTTGCGGTCATGACATCATGCACTTCTTGATTGGTGGGCCAGATATCGCGCAGATATACATCGCTGCCGTCCGTTGCCTGACCAATGGGCGTGGTTGTGAAGTCTTCGGTCACTGTGCCCTTAAGCGCGTAAGCCACAACCAGTGGCGGCGACGCCAAGAAGTTGGCGCGCACATCGGGCGACACGCGGCCTTCAAAGTTGCGGTTGCCCGAAATGACGGAGGCGGCAACAATGTCATGGCCATTAATCGCCGCCGAAATCGGTTCGGCTAATGGGCCAGAGTTCCCGATGCAGGTCGTGCAGCCATAGCCGACCAAGTTAAAGCCAACCGCGTCCAAATCCGCGGTCAGGCCCGCACGATCGAGATAATCGGTCACAACCTGTGACCCCGGCGCAAGTGATGTTTTTACCCATGGCTTGGGGCGCAAGCCAAAGGCATTAGCCTTGCGCGCAACCAGCCCAGCGGCAACGAGCACGCTTGGGTTCGAGGTGTTGGTGCAGCTTGTAATCGCCGCAATCACGACGTCGCCATCGCCAATATCATGCGTCTTGCCCTCAACCGCTACGCGTTTTGCGCTGTCATGCTTGTAGACGTTGATGAGATCGTCGTTGAACACATTGTCGACTTGCGTGAGGATAACCTTGTCCTGCGGACGCTTTGGCCCTGCAAGCGATGGAACCACGCTGCCCATGTCGAGCGACAGTGTGTCGGTGAAAATCGGGTCCGCCATATCGGCATAAGCCCACAGGCCTTGTTCTTTGGCATAAGCCTCAACGAGCGCAATCTGGTCCTCATCACGGCCGGTCAGGCGCAGATATTCGATGGTCTTTTCATCGATGCCAAAGAAGCCACAGGTCGCACCATATTCAGGCGCCATGTTGGCAAGGGTCGCACGGTCGGCAAGCGACAAGGACGCAAGACCGGGGCCATAATATTCCACAAAGCGGCCAACAACGCCCTTTGCGCGCAGCATTTGCGTTGCCGTCAACACAAGGTCGGTCGCGGTTACGCCCTCGGCCAACGCGCCGGTCAGTTTGAAGCCAACGACTTCGGGTATCAACATCGATACAGGCTGGCCAAGCATTGCGGCCTCGGCCTCAATCCCGCCAACGCCCCAACCCAACACGCCAAGGCCGTTGATCATCGTCGTGTGGCTGTCTGTGCCCACGCAAGTGTCGGGGTAGGCGATGGTCGCGCCATCTTCGCCAACGCTCGTCCATACGGCCTGCGCGATATGCTCAAGGTTCACCTGATGGCAAATGCCGGTTCCAGGAGGAACCGCTTTAAAATTGTTCAGCGATTTTGAACCCCATTTCAAAAAGTCATAGCGTTCGGCATTGCGCTGATATTCGATTTCGACATTCTGCTCGGCTGCCTTGGGGTGGCCGAATTCGTCGACCATGACGCTATGGTCAATGACCAGATGCACGGGCACGAGCGGATTGATCTTCGATGGGTCGGCCTTCAACGCGGTCATCGCGTCGCGCATCGCGGCCAAGTCGACAACGCAGGGCACGCCGGTAAAATCCTGCAACAAAACGCGGGCAGGGCGATATTGAATTTCGCGATCCGATTTGGCGTCCTTTTGCCAATCGATCAGTGCCTGCACATCCTGCACCGAAACGGTAAAGCCGCCATCTTCAAAACGGAGCAGATTTTCGAGCAATACTCTCATCGAAAACGGCAGACGCGACACATCGCCCAATTTCTCCGAGACCTTTTTGATCGAGAAATAATCCACCGTCTTGCCGCCAGCGGTCAAGGTGGAACGGGTTTGCAGGCTGTCTAATCCGATTGCGGTCATATTATCACTATCCCTTAAATTTTGGGCTTTTGGCCGGATGGGGAAGACAACACGGTCACCGCTATCTGCGGCCACTGAACGCGCGTCAAACCAGCGTAAAAGCGGGAGATTCGTTTGCTGGCCGCGCCTTAGCGCTTATGGGGTGGGGGTGCAAGATACGACTGTGACCCTATCGACCCCATAGCGTCAGGCATTTGCTCCACACTGGCATCCTGAACTGGTTGCTCCTCGTTTAGTTGCGGGAATGAGGGGCAGGCCAATTTATCCGTTCCGCAAACTGTCCGTTACTTCCTCAAGAGTGCCGCGCACGCGCAACAATTGGTCTTTGCCAAATACAATCAAGCATTCGTCATGCGCATTGTCGGCGGTGCGGATGAATTGGACGATTTCCGGATTGACAGAAATTTTCTGGCCACGGGTATCAGTCATGGTGACGAAGGGGATCATAAGCGTTCCTTTTAATGCAAATATGCTGCCAACAGGCTGCCGCACGGGCGAATTTTGGGCCTAGCACGACTAATGTCATACCGCGAGACGTCATCGGTCCGGGTCTGGGCCGATGCTGGCAATGCTATGGGTTTTTCTGCTTTTTCAGCTGCGTTGGTTTTAGGGTGTTGTAATCTTGAAGATTTACAGACTGTTAACCATCCTCACGCCATAATGCAGCGGACAGTCGCCTTTGGCAGATTGTGTTTGGACCAGATGAGGCACAATTGATCATGAAACGGAATTTTACGATGACGGCGTTCGTCATATTATTGGCAGCGGCGCCTATCATTGGGGGCTGGGGCAGCCCCGCACAGGCGCAGACGCAAAGCGGCACGCCTTCGGCAGTTACATTACGCAGCGATGTACAGATCGAACGTATTGAACGCGACGCACAAGGCGTTGCAAAAACAATTTTATTTGCGCCGAAGGGATTGGCTGTGGTGCCCGGTGACGTTGTGGTGTTCACATTGTTCGTCCATAATAGCAGCGCGCAACCAGCGGTTGGTTTTACGGCCTCCAACCCTATGCCAGCTGCTGTCCGCTTTGAATCCGTTGCCGAAGATTGGGCCGAAGTGTCTGTCGATAATGGCGTGCATTGGGGTAAGCTGGCCGACTTGAAGGTACAGACCAAGGGCGTTGCCGGAACGCCAGACAGTGAACGTGCAGCGACGACGCAGGATGTCACGCATGTCCGCTGGGTTTTTGCCGACGCCATCGTACCTGGTGCCAAGCGCAATATTAGCTATCGCGGTGCAGTGAAGTAACGGTTTTGGGCGATCCGGTGGGGAAGGACCGCGCGATAAGGCAATGTTGCTTTCGGCTATAACCCTTGCAGCGGAGATCGAACCCGGATTTTCATGGTTGAGGGAGGTGGAAGATCTCCCGCATCGGGGCGTTGGCGTGGCTGTTGTCGTGGCGCGGCGATGTCGTCTGGCCCGTGCATTGCTTTGGCTGGCTTTTGGCAGCAAGCGCCGCTAAAGCGCGGATATGAACCCCATCATCCTTGTCATGTCGGGCGGAGCCATTGGCGCAGCATTGCGTTACTGCCTGTCCCGCGCGCTGCCGATTAGCGCGGCAGGCTGGCCATGGCCAACCTTTGCGGCAAATGTCTTAGGCGGTCTATGCATGGGTGTGCTGGCAATGTGGGTGATGCGCGGCGACAATTCGGCAGAACCGTTGCGTCTGTTTCTGGGCGTTGGCGTGCTGGGTGGGTTTACGACTTTCAGCGCCTTCTCACTTGAAATGGCGCAAATGGTTCAGCGCGGGCAGATGGGTATGGCGGCAATCTATGCCATTGTGTCGGTCATATTGGCGCTTGGCGCGATTTTCGCCGGAATGGCGATAACAAAGGCAATTTGGGTATGAGTAAAAACGACGAAAAAGGCATCAGGCAATTTGTCGTTGCCCCGGATGATGACGGCATAAGGCTGGACCGATGGTTCAAAAGGCATTTGCCCGATGCTTCGTTCAACATCGTATCGCGTTGGGCGCGTACCGGGCAATTGCGCGTCGATGGCAAGCGCGCCAC
>NZ_JBIKPH010000032.1:0-18889 GCF_044357595.1 Sphingorhabdus sp.
AATGGGAGAACTTCTACAACTTCAACCGACCGCACGGTGCTTTCAACGGAAAAACACCCTATGAAGCCCTTCGCGAAAGGCTATAATCTCTCCCAGTCGATGTCCCGCTAGATCGTCAACCTTACAAGTTTGTATTGTAAATGGGCATATTGATTTCCTTCTTGTTTTTAAAATCTCCTTCGTTTTGTAGGATTGCGTGTTGGATAGTTGTTGCGGCTTTCGCTGCTGTGTTGGAGGTAATCATAGAGCACCCCCAAAATTCAATGCTGCATCGGCGGCTGTAGTAGATGCGAACGTGCGTTCATTCATCCAGTGATCTACATCATTAGCGGCGAAGCGAATGCGGCGTTGGATTTTGACGAGCTTTGGGCCGTTGCCCTGAACACCCCACTTAGCAAGCGTATTCTGATTGACCGCAAACAGCTCCGCTAGCTGCTTCGGGGTTAGTAAATTGTTATGCATATATAATTCTCCATTCTGCCTTTCCAGACCGTTCTGGAAGCGACAAGGAGCTTTCTACGGTGCCCTAGTAGGGCCCGTCCAATGAAGTGAAATGGCCTACATTAAAATGAATTGGTATTAATTGGTATTAATTCCTGAGCCAACATTTCCCTTTGTATGCGTCGGATTTCCTGACGAATTGCTTCAAAATCGGGAGTTCTTTTGCCAGTCCCAGCGTACATTTCTTTCAGCTCAATTACTAGCTTCCGTGCCTCTTCGCTGGCATTGTCAGTGAAGATGCCATCAGCCATTTTTTGGCGGATCAGTGGAGTAGCAAGATCAACCAACCTCTTGCGCCCCCTTGTGATGCTTGTTTTAGCTGGCCCTTTTTCTGGGAACATAACCAGGAGCTTCACTACGTCGAGCATGATGCTTGGATCAGTAGGTACTCCAACCAGTTCGACAGTCCCATTTTCGATGGAAATGATCAATTCCGGCTCGACTTCGTGTCCGTGCTTTTTAGCAAATGCCTTAAGGTTTTTCAGTGATGAGACCATGCACTGACAGTGCTGCCATTTTGGAGTGGCACTGGAACCGCTTTTACATGCCAGGCAGCGTTCAGCGACAAGGCATGTTAGCCATCCTATGGAATGAGCTTTTGTAGGGAGCATGGCACTAACGACGTTACGATCTCTCGTTGCCGCCCAGGCCAATGCCTGAATGACGCTCCACTCTGTCTTTGCCTCAATTTGGCGATAGGCATTTGCGTAGTCATCTTGAATCCATATGGACCGTACTTCATCATAGAGCATGACGAGGTCGTCGGTATCAAGGAAGATGCTTGTAATTTGACTATGAAAGTCCACGAACAAAGGATCGGCTTTGCCCTGCTGCTCTATGGTCAATTTAAAAAATTGTCGGAACCAATCGGCTGTTGGCGGAACATCCGTTGTGATGAAGGGGCTTAACCAAGAAAGCTCATCGCAAACAATCTGGCGCCAAAACAGATCATCATCTTTTAGCCTGTCAGTTATAATGCGGCGGGCATTGTCCGTACCACCAGCACAAGGGCCGAATGCGGCAGCGGCTTGACGAAGTGATATTTCAGGAGCGTGTTCCATAGAAAGTAGGGTGCCTTCAAGTCACAGAGACAGCAACTTCTCGCAGTGCCTTGACCATTTTTCAAGAGCTTCCCGCTTTTCCTCTTTCCAGTCATGCTGCTGGTATACACCTGCAACACCAACACGGCTCATGCCCGAAATATGGTTGAGGGTGGCTTCGGTAACTTCGAACCGAACACCAGGTTTCTGGAAACCAGTTGCCATCGTGCGCCGAAGATCGTGGATACGCCAATCGGCAATCTCAATCGTTTCAGGGTTTTCGCCAGCGTCTGCAGCTTGAGCTTTGGCAACCCTCAACATGGCTGCGTCCAGCTGCTGTTTTGCCGTTGAAAACCCACTGATTGGGTTTCTGCCCGTGATAGTAAACACCAAGCCTTTTGATGGCCAAACAGGTTTCTTCTGATCTGTCACAGCCGCAAGGTGGGCAAGAATTTCAACAGCCATGGTGCTGAGTGGCACGAGGTGCGTAACACCATTTTTGCAATGCTCTTCCGGCAGCGTCCATATCCGCTCTTGTCGATTTAACTCAGACCAATCAAGTCCAGCCACCTCACTTCGACGCTGTCCAGTGACAGTCAGAAGCACAAAATATTCAGAGAAAACACTTTTCAGTGACCTTGAGGAAATTATTGCTGATTTTAGTTCAACGTCCGATAGGATCCTTTTTCTTTTCCTAGAGGGTCAGCGGTTCGAGCCCGTTAGCGCCCGCCATTCCCGAACATGACTTTAATATGCGATAACAATCCCTTTTTAAGGGCGCTCGGTTCAGTCTGCTTCGCGGAGCAGCTTGGCCTTTTCAGTTTCACTCCACTCGACAGCGCCAACAATCCGCCAGACTTCGTAGCCTTCACTGTCATATAATATGGTCGTAGGCAGCGCTATAACATTGTTGAAGGCGGCTAAGATGGCATTATCGGCGTCGGTGTAGGGTGCGAGGTTTTTCACCCCAGTTTCGTTGAAAAACGCGATGACGGGTGTGAGGCCTTCATGGTCTTGCGAGACGACAACGACGTTCATCCGGTCCTGTTCAAGCTTTGCCAGCGCATCCAAGCTTGGCATTTCGGCTTTACATGGGGGGCACCAGGTCGCCCAAACATTCAACAGCAATGGCTTGCCGGCAAAGTCCGCCAACGTTACTACTTGCCCGTCGGCATCAGCGAAGGGTGCGGTTGGCGCCTTTTGGCCCACATTCTTGTAGCTCAGCGTGGCGCGACTGCCATTCGCGCTTTCCAATGCGATGTCGCCGTGGACGCGCGTGCCAGAATTTGCACCCGATGCGGGTTGCGCTTGCCCCTCCGCTTGGCTTTCTTTATCACAACCAGCCAACACCAGAAGGATTAGGGTAATTACAAAGCGCATGTCGAATTCCAATAGCATGTGGGGCGGCCGGTTTGGCGATGGCCCCGGGGTCATTATGCGCGAGATAAATGCCTCAATCCCATTCGACAAGCGTCTTTGGCAGGAAGATATTGCGGGCAGTAAAGCCCATGCCGATATGCTGGCGTCGGCAGGCATCATTTCGAGCGCCGACAATGCCGCGATTCAGCAGGGTTTGGACGCGATCTATGCGGAATATCAAGCCAATGGCGTGCCCGAAGATCTGGCGCTTGAAGACATCCATATGGTGACCGAAACGCGGCTGCGCGATTTGGTTGGCGAGCCTGCCGCACGGTTGCACACCGCGCGGTCACGCAACGATCAGGTCGCGACAGATTTTCGGCTGTGGGTTCGTAACGCGACACAGGAAATCGATGCTGGCTTGCGCGCCTTTCAATCTGCGCTTGTTGCCCGCGCCGAAGAACATACCGAAAGCATCATGCCGGGCTTTACGCATTTGCAAGTGGCGCAGCCCGTTACGCTTGGCCACCATTTGATGGCGTATTACGAAATGGCAAAGCGCGACCGCAGCCGCTTTGCCGATTGCCGCGGTCGCCTGAACCTCTCCCCTTTGGGGGCGGCTGCATTGGCCGGCACATCTTTCCCGATTGATCGCGCCGCAACTGCGGCTGCGCTTGGCTTTGACGGGCCGATGGGCAACAGCCTTGATGCGGTATCCGACCGCGATTTCGCGCTTGAGTTTCTAACCGCCGCGGCACAGACCGCTTTGCATTTGTCGCGTCTGGCCGAAGAAATGATCTTATGGGCGTCGCAGCCTTTCGGTTTCATTACCTTGCCCGATGCGTGGTCAACGGGCAGCTCGATCATGCCGCAAAAACGCAACCCAGATGCCGCCGAATTGGTGCGCGGGCATTCAGGGCGCATCATTGGCTGCATGAACAGCCTTATGATCACCATGAAGGGTCTGCCATTGGCCTATTCAAAGGATATGCAAGACGACAAGCCGCCAGTGTTTGAAGCTTATGACCTGCTGGCTTTATCCATTTCCGCAATGACCGGCATGGTCGCCAATGTGACATTCAACGCCCCCCGCATGCGCGAAGTCGCCGCCACAGGATTTTCAACCGCAACCGACTTGGCCGACTGGCTGGTCCGCGCATTTGCCATGCCCTTCCGTGAGGCGCATCATGTTACCGGCAGCGTTGTGAAGGCGTGCGAGGCGCGTGGCATTGGCCTTTCGGACATTACGGCGGATGACCTTGCGGCTATCAACCCAATTCTTGCCGGTTGCGTATTGCCTGACCTGTCGATCGACGGCTCTGTCGCCAGCCGGACAAGCGCTGGCGGCACAGCGCCTGTGCGCGTGAGAGAAGCCATCGCTGCTGCACACAAGGAGCTAAAGGCATGAAATCGCAACCTGTCCTGCTGATCATCGCAATCGCAATGACCGCCACTGCGTGCGGTAAGGTCGGCGACCTTGAACCCCGCACGGGCAACAGCTTGCCACCCAAGGCCTATGGCCAGATGACAGCGCAAACGTCAGCGATTTTGTCTACAGCATCGGTGCAAGCACGTCCTGGTCGTACTGACGAATTGCTAAAACGTTCCGACCGCCGCGAGGACGACCCCTTTGACGTCCCACCGGGGGAGGAACCCATAGCGTTCAACCCCGAACAACCGACGCAATCCGCCAAACCCAATCCGAAATAAGTCATAAACCATGAACCATTTTAATCTCATCAATGGCGTGCTGCACGCCGAAGATGTCGCGCTATCTGATATTGCGGATGCAGTTGGCACGCCGGTCTATGTCTATTCACGCGCGACATTTGAGCGCCATGCGCAGGTCTTTCGTGATGCATTGTCGGGCCTTGATAACCCGCATATTGCCTTTGCCGTCAAATCGAACCCCAACCTTGCGGTGCTGAAGGTTCTCGCGCGGCAGGGTTATGGCGCCGATGTTGTGTCGGGCGGCGAAATGGACCGCGCGCTTGCTGCCGGGATGGCAGCAGAGGATATCGTGTTCTCAGGTGTTGGCAAAACGGCGGAAGAAATCACCCGCGCGTTGAAGGCAGGCATTGGCCAATTCAACATCGAATCGGAAGAAGAAGGCCGCGAGCTTGCAGACATTGCCACCTCCTTAGAACTCACGGCACATGCCGTGTTGCGCATTAACCCAGATGTCGACGCGGGGACGCATGGCAAGATTTCTACCGGCAAGGCCGACAATAAATTCGGCGTTGGTATTCACCGCGCAGCCGAAATTTACGCCCGGTTGAGCGCGCTGCCAAACCTGCATATGCGCGGTTTGGCGCTGCACATTGGCAGCCAGTTGACCAGCTTGGAGCCGCTTGAGACGGCATTTACGAAAGTCGGCGCGCTGGTGCAGTTATTGCGTGGTCAGGGACATGAAGTTACCCATGTGGACTTGGGTGGTGGACTTGGCGTGCGCTATCGTGACGGCGACAATCCGCCAGAGCCAGCCGATTATGGCGCTATGGTTGCGCGCGTGACCAAGGATTGGGGCGTCCGCCTGATGTTCGAACCCGGCCGCGTTATCGCTGGCAATGCCGGCATATTGTTGACGCGCGTCATCCGCGTAAAGCCCGGCGCAGGCAATGCCCCGTTCGTGATCGTCGATGCGGCCATGAATGATCTGGCGCGCCCGGCGCTTTACGACGCGTGGCATGATTTTGAAGCAGTTACGCCGAACGGCGAAAAGATGATGGCCAATGTCGTTGGTCCTGTGTGCGAAACTGGCGATACCTTTGCCATGGGGCGTGAGATTGACTCGGTTGCAGCCAATGACCTTGCCATTTTCCGGACCGCTGGCGCTTATGGTGCGACGATGGCGAGCACTTACAACAGCCGTGGACTCGTGCCCGAAGTCTTGGTCGATGGCGACAAATTCGCGGTCGTCGCAGAACGGATTTCGCCTGAGACGATTTTAGCTGCGGAACATGTGCCCGACTGGCTGAAATAGGAAAATCGCGTTGGACCAGCTGCCGATATTTGTGAACCTGAAAGGCCGGAACGTCATTCTGGTTGGTGAAGGTGAAATGGCGGATGCCAAACGGCGGCTGATCGAGCGGGCTGGCGGCATCTGCGTCAATGCTGATGACAAGGACGCGCGCATTGCTTTCGTCGCTATCGCCGACGAAGACGAGGCGCGGGTGTCTGCCGATGCGTTGAAGGCGCGCGGGTTACTCGTCAACGTCGTCGACCGCGCTGAAATCTGCGATTTCACTACGCCTGCCATTGTTGACCGCACGCCCGTTCTAGTGGCGGTGGGAACGGGCGGGGCGTCGGCTGGCATGGCAAAGGCGATTCGCCAGCGGATTGAGACATTGCTGCCCGAAACCTTAGGGCCGCTGGCCAATGCGATTGCCGACGCGCGCTTCGCAATCCGCGTGCGCTGGCCCGAGGGTCCCCAGCGCCGCCGCGCATTGGACCAGGGCTTTGCCGCAGGCGGCCTGTTGGATCCGTTCGGAAACCACACAGCCAACATGGTCGCACACTGGCTTGACGTGGCGCAAGAGCCCAAGGGCGACCGTATCATTGAAATCGCCTTGCTTTCGTATAGCCCCGACGACCTGACGTTGCGTACCGCGCGGTTGTTGGGTGAGGCCGACCATGTTTTCCATGACGCAGATGTACCAACAGCAATCCTTAATCGTGCACGCGCAGATGCCGTGCGCCATGCAGGTGCGCCGCCCGTACCAGCTCCAGAGGGCCTGTCGCTGTTCCTGCGGTTGCCGTTAGCGCATGGATAGGGCATGATGTTCGCCTAAACAGTCGCAAGGTTTTCATTTTGTCCGTTTTCCCATCTCAAATCTGTTTTTTCGGCTGCGGCAACATGGGCGGCGCGATGTTGCGTGGTTGGCTTGCCGCAGGTGTGGCGCCGGATGCCTTCCATATTGTTGACCCCGTCGCCGAAAACCTGCCCATGAGCGTCGCGCTATCACGGTCGGCACAGGACGTTGGGCGGCAATTCGATATCGTGGTGCTTGGAATCAAGCCGCAGCTTTTGCCATCGCTTGCACCCGACATTGCGGCATTGCTTACCCCCGGGGCATTGGTCATTTCGATACTGGCTGGCACAACGTCACACACGCTGGGCAACGCCTTTCCCGATGCGCGGATCGTTCGGCTCATGCCCAATTTAGCGGCAGCCATCGGCAAGTCGCCGCTTGCACTCTTTGCGCCAGACGGAACGGAACGCGCGGATATCGCACATTGGCTCGCGCCTTTGGGGTCGGTCATCTGGATTGAGGATGAGGGCCAAATGGACGCTGTCACGGCGCTGGCCGGATCAGGGCCGGCCTTTGTCTACCGCTTCATCGACGCGTTGACCAAGGGTGGCGCAGCGGCGGGCTTACCTCGCGACATTGCCGCGCAATTGGCGCTGTCTATGACCGAGGGCGCAGCGATACTTGCCGCGTCATCGCCGCAAACGCCAGATGCATTGGCGGCACGCGTTACCAGCCCCGGCGGGACCACAGCCGCTGGCCTAGCCGTGCTTGATTCAGAGGCCGCTTTGGAAGCATTGATGACACAGACGCTGCGCGCCGCACGCGACCGTGGAACAGAATTGGCAAAGGGAGACGTCACATGAATTTAAAAATCGCGCTCGCCTTCACCTGTGCTTTAGCGCAGCCAGCCGCGGTATGGACAGCAATTCCGCCTTCTACTGCACAAGCGGCCGCCAACCTTAGCAAAGAGGGGCCGATTGAAAGTTTTGATCTCTCCCAGCTTGCTGACGGTATTGAGGACGGCACGTTAAACAGCGAAGCCATCACCGCGGCATATCTGGCGCGGATTGCCGCAGTGGACGATAGCGGACCAACGCTGAATGCGGTCATTGCGACCTTTCCCCACGCACTTGTCCAAGCACGCGCGATGGATGCGGAATTACGCGCCGGTACATATCGTGGGCCGATGCATGGCATTCCCATTCTGGTGAAGGACAATGTCGAGGTTGCTGGCCCCATTGCCACAACCGCTGGATCGCTTGCACTTGCAGGCAATATCACCAACCGTGATGCGCCGCTCATCACCCGTTTGCGTGCGGCAGGTGCCGTGATCTTGGGCAAAACCAATTTGAGCGAATGGGCCAATATCCGGTCGGACAATTCAACCAGCGGCTGGAGCGCGGTCGGCGGTTTGACCAAGAACCCGCATGCGCTTGACCGCAACAGCTGCGGCTCATCAAGCGGCAGTGGATCCGCAGCAGCGGCAGCCCTTGCCGCAGGAACCATTGGCACCGAAACCGATGGCTCCATCACCTGCCCTGCGGGCGTCAACGGCGTCGTTGGGTTTAAACCAACCGTTGGCCTTGTCTCGCGCCGTTATGTTGTGCCCATCAGCCATAGTCAGGACACCGCCGGACCCATTACCCGCTCTGTGCGTGATGCGGCGATTATGCTGACCGCGATGGCCGGTAGCGACCCGCAGGACGCGGCGACAGTGGATGCCGACCGCTGGCGCGGCAATTACGCCGCTGGCTTGTCCGTCGATGCTTTGAAGGGCATGCGCGTTGGTGTGATCCGCGCACCCACTGCCGACGCGGTGCTATTCGACGCCGCGATTGCCAAGTTGAAGGACGGCGGCGCAGAGATTGTCGTTCTGGATGCCAGCAAGATTGACCGGCAAAAAATTGGACAGGGCGAATTTAAGGTTTTGCTTGCCGAGCTTAAGGCTGACCTTGCCTCCTATTTACAAGGCCTGCCAGAGGGCCTTGTCCCGCACAAAACATTGGCCGACGTGATCGCGTTCAACACCGCCCATGCCGACAAGGAACTGCAATATTTTGGACAGGACACGTTCGAGACGGCAGATAAGGAAAAAGGCCTTGATGACCCAGCCTATCTGCAGGCGTTAGCAACGTCACGCGGGCTTGCCACAAATGCGCTGAACCAGTTGTTTGCCATCAACAAGGTGGATGTCATCATTGCCCAGACCAACGGCCCCGCATGGGTATCGAGTTTGGGCAAGGGTGATGCATTTTCGAGGCCAAGCGCCAGCCAGTTGCCAGCCGTTGCTGGCTTCCCGCATTTGACTGTACCAATGGGACTTTCATCCGGGCTGCCTGTAGGGCTAAGCTTCATTGGCCCAAAATGGCATGACCACAATGTCCTAAAAGCCGGCTTTGCGTATGAGCAACTTTCCAAAGCGCGCGTTACGCCGCAATTTCGTGCACTTGCAGAGACCAATTAAATGACGACCGAAATAACCGACATTGGAACCCTGGCCCCGAAAGGCGGCGGCTTTGACCCAGCATTGGTTAACAAGTTTATGGGCAAACACGGCCATAGCGGGTTTCTCGAAATGGAATATATTGGCCATGGCGAAAATTGGGTTGAACTCGCGATTGATTGGCGCGAAGATCTGGTCGCCGACCCCGAAACTGGCATATTGGCCTCCGCGGTGATCATCAGCCTCATGGATAACGCAACCAGCATGTCCATTTGGACCAAGTTGAATGAATTCCGGCCGCAAGCCACGATGGACCTGCGCATCGATTACCTTCGCCCGTCACCATCTGGACAGCGCGTATATGGCCGTGGCATTTGCTATCATTTGACCAACAGCATCGGTTTTGTGCGCGGCTTTGCCCATAACGGCAAACCAGACGAGCCATTGGCGCATGCCAGCGGCACGTTCATCAGGACCGGCGGACAAGCCGCATGAGTGCGTTATATACTGCGCTACCCCCATATGCACAGGCGCTGGATATGACCGTCGTTGACGAAATCGATGGCGCGCCAGTCATCGGCATGCCCTTTGCTGACCGCGTGCAAGGCCGCCCGGGCTTTCTGCATGGAGGGGCCATTTCCGGCCTGCTCGAGATTGCGGCCATCGCGGCTATTCACCAAGCGTTACGCGCAAAAGGTAGCGATTCCGCCATCAAGCAAGTTAATGTAACCGTTGATTTCATGCGCGGTGGCTTCAGCCAGATGACTTTTGCTGTTGGCGAAGTCACGCGCCTTGGCCGTACCATGGCCAATGTTGAGGCACGGGCATGGCAGGAAGACCGCGATAAGCCCATCGCCATGGGCTATATGCATTATCTCATTAAGGCAAAACGTCCGGTTTAAGCCGGCTTAGGCCTCGCCATGCGTCTCGATAAGTGCGCTGGCGATGGCTTCTTCGGGGGTTTTGTCACCCCAGATAATGAATTGAAACACGGGATAAAAACGCTCGCATTCGTCGATGGCGACGTCGATGATGGTCTGTGCCTGATCGACGCCCAGCAATCCATTCGACGCCATCAGGCTGCCGTGGCGGAACAATAAGATGCCATTGGCGGACCACATGTCGAAATGGCCAAGCCACAATTGTTCGTTGATGAGGCCTAAAGCGGTGTAGACGCTCGCGCGCTTATCGCTTGGCACCGTGATATCCGGCAATATGATGAGTTGAAGCGCATTGTCCTCCTCACGCCAAATCGCGCGCATCTGATAGCTGGCCCAGCTGCCCTTATATTCAGCGGTTATCTCGTCTTCGCCATCAAGTTCAAACGACCATCCGCGGGCTTCGAACAAAGCTGCGAGCATATCTACGGGCGCGGATTCGTCGCGCTCGAATTGCTCATATTGTTCGTCGGTATCGTGCATGTTGATTGCGCCTGTCGAGTTGCGTCGGGTCTGCCCCTTGACTGACCCGCACGCAAGGGGCTTGCGTCAACGCGCAACACAAGGCTGTGGGCCCGCTGTGGAAAAGTTTAAATTGGACGTTACGCAGACTTGGTCGCAGGCTTCGCCTTGGCAGGTGCTGCGCTACCTTTTGCCTGCAAGGCAGCTTCCAAGGCGGCAACGCGCTTACCAAGCGCATCGGCTTCGGCGCGTGCATTGGCCGCGAGGGTTTTGACGGCATCAAATTCTTCGCGCGATACAAGATCAAGACCGCCAGCCCACTCGCGCGCGCGTTCGCGCATGCTCGCCTCGGCCTCACGGCCCATTCCGGCCACGGTTCCGGCAACGCCGTTCAATACTTTGGCCAAATCGTCAAAAATGCGCTTTTCGCTTTGCATGTCATTCACTCCATTGCGGTCGGGGGGTTAACCGCCACTACCTATTTGGGAAGTCACCGCCGGAACGTAAAGGCTTTCCGCATCGGGATTTAAATTATCAATTTGAAAATTCAGCATTGCGGCGAAGCTTATCCAAACCAAATAGGGCACCATCAACCATGCAGCAGCCTTGCGAACCCGTGCAAATGCGACCGTGGTGGCGATTGCCATGACCAGCATGACCAAGATGATATAAAAAGCAGCGGTGACTTTGTGGTAATGGAAAAAAACCGGCGACCATGTAAGATTTATCAGGAACTGCGTCACAAACAGAGTAATTGACGGCGTCTGGTAACGCGATCCACGCGCGTGGAGCACCATCGCAAATGCAAGCCCCATCAGGAAAAATAGCGTTGGCCAAACCACGCCAAATACCCAACCCGGGGGCTGTGCGGCTGGCTGAATTAAGGTTTGATACCAAGCATTTTTCGTCGTTGAGCCTGCAACCACCCCGGAAAGCGAGCCAAGAAGCATAATGACAGGGATCACGAACAATGCCCAACGCACTAACGATGTGCGTGGCTGCGAACTGGATATGAGTCGGTTCATGACGTGACCCCGATCTTGGTTAGCGCGATTCGGAGGAACCGCGTTCAGCTTTAACATAAGCATCGGCAGTATATAGAACAAGGCCGCCCACCCGGTTGGATAGACGGCCCGTTTATATGATTAGCGGCGCAATCTGCACCGATAATGACGTTCTTACTTGCGTGTTCCGGACAAGCCCATCGAACCAAAGGCGCCTGCCTTCACTTCGCCCGTCATCGCATCGCCAGAGACCGTTGCAGTCGCATCCAGATGCATTGGCATCGGAACAGTGATGTCCATGCCCCAGCTCAGCGTGTCGCCATCAACTGTGCCACTGGCGATATCCATCGCACCGAGGCCACCCGACATTTGGCCTGAAAAGCTGCTGCCGTCACTGTTGACGGTCAGTACGGCTTTCTGGTCACCCATTGGGCTTTTGATTGTTACGTCCCAATCACCATCAACTGCTGCCATATTCTTGCTCCTTATTTAGCACTGTTGCTTGCACTGGTGTTAGCAGCTTCAGTCACCATTTCAATTGGCAATCCAAGCGCTTCCAACTGCGGCTTTACCTTCGCCGCATCGCCCACAATGAGCCAAGTGATCTTGGACGGATCAACCTTGGCGCGCATTTCGTCATTCAATGCTTTCGCGGTTAGCGCAGTATATTTGGCTGCAACCGTTTCGGCATAATCAAATGGCCGTTTGTTCAAACGATCCGACTGCATTTGCCCGAGCACAGCCGATGATTGTTCATAGCTGCCGGGCAGTTCAAGGACATTGCCCTTGATCGTCTTTTCCAGTTCCTCTGCGGTGACAGGCTTGGCACCGTTAAAGTCCTTCAGTTGGTCCATCAGCACCTTGACAGATGGTCCTGTCTGGTTGGTCTGAACGGGCGCGAACATATAGAAAGGTACGCGGTCTTCGGCACCGTTGACTTGGCTGCGCACGCCGTAGGACCAGCCCTTGGTCTCCCGCAGGTCCATGTTGATGCGCGACAGGAAGTCACCGCCAAAAATCTCGTTCGCGGCACGCAGGGTCAGCAGATCATCCGAACCCTTTGCATCCAATACGACCCCAGCAAGCACAAGTGATTGTGGCGCGTTTGGACGATCAATCAACAGGATCCGTGATACCGGCGCAGGCACCGCAACGGCAAAATTCTTTGCCGGTGCTGGGGCTGCATTTGACGTCCATTTGCCGAAACGCACCTCAAGCATCGGCTTGATTTCTCTCAGGCTGGTGTCGCCGACTACGAAGATTTCAGCCTTGGCAGGGTGCACCCATGATGTGTGGAAATTCACAACATCCTCGCGGCTGATAGCGGCCACCGTTTCTGCATAACCGCTACCTGTTTGTGGCCCACCATAAGGATGGCCTTTGCCGTACAGCAAGGGCGGCAGGCGGCGCACCGCGATCCCCTGCGGCTGGTTATTTTCCGACTTGATCCGCGTGAGTTGCTGAACGCGAACGCGCTCCAGTTCGTTGCTCGCAAAGGCTGGATTTTTGATCACATCCGCAAGCAAATCGAGCGACAGTCCAAGATTTGGCTTTACCGCACGCAGGCTGGCAACCGTCCGGTCAAGCGACGACCCCACGCTCACGTCGGCCCCGAGCTTCTCTTCGGTTTCGGCGATCTGGGTCGACGTTAAGCTTGTGGTGCCCTCCGACATCATCGTCGACATTATCGATGCGATACCGCGCTTATCCGCGGGATCGGCAGCATAACCAGCGTTAAAGCTGACGGCCACGCGCACCGTTGGAACCGCCGCGCGACGTGCAAAGAACACTTTGATGCCATTGCTTAAGGTTGTTTCTTCGACCGTCGGGAAATCAAGCGCCGGTGCGCCCGTTGGCTCGGGAAAAGTGCTGCGGTCTTGAAAGCTGAGCGGCGAGGACACTAGATTGTCTTCGCTGCCTGGAGGGGCGTAAAATGCAGGTGACGAAAGCGTGCCTGTCCGGCTACCCGCTCCGGCAGCGACTTCTTTGTAAACTTCACGCTCGCCAGGCTCGACACGAATTTCAAGCACGGGACGAGTTAGCCATTTTTGCATCGCGGCCTTTACTGCCGCTGGCTTAGCCGTTGCGAGGCGCTGCAATTCCTTTTTGTAGAAATCGGAATCGCCGACATATAACTGGCCTTCGGCCAAGGCGACGGCCTTGCCGCCAAAGCCGCCAACTTGTTCAAGGCCGTCAATTTGTGCGGCAATGTTGCTCGCCGCAACGCGCTGGACTTCCTCGGCGGTTGGACCGGTTTTGATATAATCCGCCAATATCTGGTCGAGGCGCTTTGCAACAGCATCGGCATCAGCGCCTGGCTTTACATCAACCTGGATATTGACAAGGCTGCCGTGGACGAACGGAATGAGATACGCAGACGCGCCAACAGCAGTCTGTTCCTGACGGACAAGGATATTGTCCAAACGCGAACTCGACAGTCCGCCAAGCGCGCTCAATCCAACGAACAGCGAATTCGTGTCGGGATCGGCAACACCTGGCACAACCCAATTGCGATAAATACGCGTGGTCGGAACCTTATCCTTCATGACAATCTTGATGTCTTTTTCCAGCGTGGGCACTGGCGCATTGACTGGGGCCACATCTTTGCCGCGCTTAATCTTGCCGAACCATTTTTCGACCAATGGCTTTGCTTGCGCGAGATTGATGTCACCGGCCAACACAAGAATAGCGTTGTTCGGACCATAATGGTCCGTGAACCATGTTTTCATGTCATCCAAAGAGGCCGCCGACAGGTCTTCAAGGCTGCCGATCGTGCTATGATGATAAGGGTGCCCAACGGGGAATAATGTCCCTGACTGCTTGTAACTGACCAAGCCAAATGGCTGATTGTCACCCTGACGCTTTTCATTCGAAACAACGCCAATCTGGTTATCAAGCTTTTCCTTCGTCACGGCATTGAGCAAAAAGCCCATCCGGTCGCTTTCAAGGAACAGGGCGGATTCCAGCGCCGTGGTTGGTACGGTCTGGAAATAATTGGTACGGTCAAGCCATGTGGTACCGTTGAGGTCCGTAGCGCCGATTTTCTTGGTATATTCAAAATAATCACCCGGTGCGTTTTCGCTGCCATTGAACATGATATGCTCAAACAAATGTGCGTAGCCCGTTTTGCCCTTTGGTTCGTTCCTTGACCCAACGCCATACCAGATCGACACAGCAACAATGGGCGCCTTGCGATCTTCATGCACCAAAACCGTCAGGCCGTTGTCGAGCGTAAATTTCTCATGCGGAATGTTGACCGCGTCTACGAGTTTCGAAACGGGTGCCGGCGTCTGTGCCAAGGCTGGGGCCTGCGCGGTAAGTACCGAGCCTGACATCAAAAGCGCGAGGGTCAATTTCCGGATCATATTTTGCTCCTAAAGTTAAAAAACCATTGCCATCAGAGATAGTGACAAAGCCGACAAACGCAACGTAACTGCCTAAAATTTTCGACGAACAGCGCTCATGGCCGATAGCGGCGTTTGGCGTGCTTCACGGCGTCGGCCCATTCGAAACGAACTGGCTTATATTTGCCCGCCACGAACAATTTCATCTGGTCGGTGTAATGCGGCGATTCGGACCGCGTTGTTGCCGCACCATAAGGTTGAATAGATTCGGACAACACATTTCCAGCCTTGTCCCAACGCACGAGCATGATGAAGCTGTCGCCATGTTTCACGCGCATTTTGCCATCGGCTTGATCCGCATCCCACGCAGTTGTCGCGCGCAGCGCATCGGTTCCGCCAAGCATCGGCACATCGACGTTTCCACGCCGCAACCGCTGAATATCGCCGAGCGGTGGATCAATGCGTCCAAAGCGGCTTGTGAACTCAGTCACCGCCTCCTGAAGCGTATTGCGGGCATCGGGCATTGTGTCACCGAGCCAGTGCGGGCGGGCGCCAAAGCGGATAATGCGCTCGGCAAAAGCGTCGGCACTACCTTTGCCATCGCTTGTCCAATCCCAACCGGCCAGCAGCTTTTGCGCTTTGGCAAGCTCCGGCGCATCTTTCAGGTCAAGCGCCGCAAAGGACGCCATCCATGACCCTACCCAGCTTTGTTTGCTGTAGGTCATGTCCATCTTAATCGCGAGCAACTCGTCTGGCGTGATCGACGTATCGGCGGCCAGCAACTCGGTTGCGCGCAAGCCCCGGTTGGTCATGCCAAGCTCAATGCCCAAATAGGGGGAATAGGCCGACGGGTCCATTTCGGAGCCTGGCCCAGCCGCCAGAAACGGCGTATTGTTGGCGTTCTGGACAAAGCCAGATGCTGGATCCACAATTTTGGGATATCGGTCAAAGCCAACCGGCCCAGCCCACATAACTGCGGACGTGTCGCCCGGCAGCAGCTTAGTATAATCATAGCCCGGTTTACGGTCTGGAAAGAGCGCATTGTAGATATAGGCAACGCGGCCCGTTTTGTCGGCATAGATAAAGTTTGTGGCGGGGACGCCGCCAATCGACATGGATTTGCTCCACTCGTCCCAATTGGTCGCCTTTGTGTTACGATAATATTGCTCAACGGCTTTAACGCTGTCGATGCCGGCATAGCGGATGGCGAAATAGCCCTTGTCGTTTTTGATCACTGGCCCGTGGATCGAACGGTACACTGTCTGCGGCACGGGCAAAGCGAATGGCCCCATTTTGACGGGCAACCAAACACGCGTGGTGGTCAGCGGCAGCCATTTGCCGTCATACCGATATTTGTCACCGACCTTATTCATCACCAATTTGTAGACATCGATAAGATCGGGGCGGTTGACGGTGTTGGTCCACCCAAGATTGCGGTTATGGCCAAGCAATACGAAGGGCGATCCCGGAAATAACGCGCCCGCCATATCGAGCCCTTCGCTCGAATGCGTAACCGCCTCATACCACGCAACTTGCCCTTCATAGGGCTGATGCGAGTTGGATATCAGCCACGTCTTACCATCGGCCATGCGCTTTGGCGCAATCGCAAATGCATTGGAGCCGTTCAAATCCGGATCGCGGCCAATCGGCGTCATAGGCGCAGCGTTGTCTTTCGGCTGCGGCTTGCCTTCGGTAAGTGCAGCGATTGTCCCGTCCAGCCCGAAAAAGAAGGGCGCACGCAGCACAAAGCCAGTGACGATGTCTTTTCCGGTCACGGGAAACAGCTTCGACAGCCGCACTTCGCCCGGATGCTTGGACACATAATAGTTCAAACCAGCGGCATAGGCCTCACAGACCGCCCGAACCTCAGGCGACAATTCCATATAATGCTTCTCGGCCGTTTCGCGCGCACCCAGCAGGTGCATGACATAATCGACCTTTGCGCCATCGGAACCGGCGAGCGCTCCATAGCGACCGCGCGTCATGGCAACGACATCTTCTATGGTCGAAAAATCATCTTCGGCATGGGCGTAAGCAAGGCCGTAAGCGGTGTCGGCATCGGTCTTGCCATTGATATGCGGCCCCCCAAATTCGTCGCGCACGATTTCGACATCATATGTGCCTTTTGGCGCTTCATATGCGGTTGCCGCCAGTGGCTCCCAAAGCGCGCCGGCACCCGCAACGACACCCACAAGCGCCAAAGACGCCCATAAAAATTTCCACATTATACTTTCCCCCTGCAATGAGACCTTGTCACATCGGTTCATTTGCTTACATAATCGGCATAACCAAGATTTACGGAAAGGAAAGTCCCTCGATGCATCGCAGCTTCTTTGCCCTTGCACTTGCAAGCGCTGCAATCACCCCCGCATTTGCGCAAGCCGATGTCATTGGATCGGGCGTATCGCCATCCGCGGCGGCGCATTCGCAAATACGACCCATCAATTTCGCGACGACCGCGCCAACGTCCGGCGCGCTGGTCATATTGATGCGCAATGCAACGCTGCCATCGAATGTGGTTGATGCGACAACGGCGCAAGCAGTGAACGCGGCCATCGCTTCGGCAAAGTTTGAAGGCAAAGAGGGCAGTTCCTTGTCACTACGCGGCATTGGCAGTTATGCGCGCATCATACTGAGCGGGATTGGCGAAGAAGGCGGCCACGTTACCCACATTCGCAACGCATCGGGCAAAGCCGCACAGGATTTGCGCGACGAAGCCCAGCCAGTGACCATCACAGGCGGCCTCAACCAAGACGAAGCGGCTTCCGCCGCTTTGGGCTATGCCATGGGGCAATATCGGTTTGACCGCTATAAAACCGTCGACCGCAAAGTGCCGCCCACAAACCCAGTGACCATCGTCAGCAGCGATGCGGGCAGCGCAGAGGCTTTATGGCGGTCGCGCCATGCGTCCTTGGCCGAAGGCGTAGCGTTATCGCGCGATCTGGCGTCCGAGCCTGCTAATGTGATTTACCCTGAAACCTTTGTTGAGCAGGTCCGCGTCGCATTTGGCAACACAGCAAACGTCAAGATTGAAGTGCTGGACGAACCGATGATGCGCAAATTGGGCATGGGGTCGCTTGTCGGCGTCGGCCAGGGTTCACGCCGACCATCGCGCCTGATGATCGTCGAATATCGCGGCGCTGGCGATGGCGCGCCATTGGCAATGGTCGGCAAAGGCATTACATTTGACTCCGGTGGCATATCGCTCAAGCCCGGTGCCGGCATGTGGGAGATGAAGGCAGACATGTCTGGCGCAGCCAACATCATGGGCGCTGTGTTATCGCTGGCAAAGTCAAAGGCGCCGGTTAACGTCATTGGCGTTGCCGCGCTGTCCGAGAATATGCCCGGCGGCAATGCGCAGCGTCCGGGCGACGTCGTCCGCACAATGAGCGGCAAGACCATTGAGATCCTGAACACGGACGCCGAAGGCCGCTTGGTGTTGGCGGACGCCAATGAATATGTTGTCGCCAATAAAAAACCTGGCGCTTTGGTGAACATGGCGACGCTGACAGGCGCTATCGTTGGCGCACTGAACGACGAATATGCCGGCTTGTTCAGCCGTGACGACCGGTTGGCAGCAGCGGTCACCGCAGCGGGCACGGCAACGGGTGAACACGTCTGGCGGATGCCGCTGCACAAAAACTATCTCAATGATATGAAATCCGACATTGCCGACATCAAAAATGTGGTTGAAGGCGGCGGACCCGGTGCTGGCTTGGGCGCGACCTTTGTTGGCTTCTTCGTCGATAAAACTGTCCCTTGGGCGCATCTTGATATTGCGGGCGTCAACTGGGCGGACAAGGCCGGTCCGGTGACGCCGAAGGGGGCATCAGGCTGGGGCGTGCAACTGCTCGATGCGTTCGCCCGCAACTGGAGATAAAATCGGCGGCGTCTCATTTCCGTTGAATGGCCCTCGCACTTGTGTTGCGAAAATGCCGCACTACATTCTGTGTAGACATGAAGCCTTCGTGACAAAGGCTCCATCGGCATTTTAGGAAATAGCGCATGAACCTCGAAAAATTCACGGACCGCGCCAAGGGTTTTCT
>NZ_JBIKPH010000131.1:0-6829 GCF_044357595.1 Sphingorhabdus sp.
GGGATGCGCGCGCAGCAGATCGACGTTGCTAACGCCTTTGCGGTCAACGCCGGTCTGGTTGGTCAACAGTGCGACTCGTTTTCCCTTGAGCGACTCCAGTCGGTCGGAGAGCAAAACTTCGATCCCGGGGGTGATATGCCTGATTGGAACTGCGATCGATTTGACAGCTTCTTCGGCTTTTGGCTGGACCGGATCACCTGCAACGGCGGCTATTGGAAGCAGCGCCATAGTAAAGACGAAAGAAAATCGCATCACCAAAGGTTATTGGAAAACGGCATGCGCCGCAAAGAAAAAGGGCCGGAGGTTTCCCTCCAGCCCTTTATGTGTTCATTGCCGAAACGCCTTAAGCGCCAGGGACATCCGCCAGATCAATCTTAAGGCCTGGGCCCATTGACGAGCTAACCGCAACGCGGCGGACATATTTGCCCTTGGAACCGCTTGGTTTGTTCTTGATGACGGCATCAACCAATGCGTCGAAATTCTTGCGCAGGTCGGAATCAGAGAAGCTCTTCTTGCCAATGCCGCTGTGGATGATCCCCTGCTTTTCAACGCGGAATTCAACCTGACCGGCCTTTGCCGCCTTAACGGCTTCAGCGACGTCCATGGTGACTGTGCCCAGCTTAGGGTTCGGCATCAGGCCCTTTGGACCCAAGGTCTTACCCAAGCGGCCAACGATGCCCATCATGTCCGGCGTTGCAATAACGCGGTCATAATCGAGATTGCCAGCCAGCATGTCTTCCATCAGGTCTTCAGCGCCGACCTTATCGGCACCAGCGGCCGTTGCCGCAGTTGCCTTGTCGCCGCGAGCGAACACAGCGACTTTCATGTCTTTACCGGTGCCGGCGGGAAGCGAAACCATGCCACGGACCATCTGGTCCGCATGACGTGGGTCAACGCCCAGGTTCAATGCGACTTCAATGGTCTCGTCGAATTTGGCAGTCGCCATTTCCTTGATTGCCTTCAACGCTTCATCAACGCCGTACAATTTGTCCGCATCGAGATGCGCGAGCGATTTTGCTTTTTTGGTCAGCTTGGCCATCGGATCAGCCCTCCACTACTTCGAGGCCCATGGCGGTAGCCGAGCCTGCGATGATTTTAACTGCTGCGTCCATGTCGTTCGCGTTGAGGTCGGCCATCTTGATGGTTGCGACTTCTTCAAGCTGCGCACGTGTGATTTTTCCAGCTGTGATCTTGCCTGGCTCTTTCGAACCGGACTTGATGCCCAAAACCTTCTTGATCAGATAGGTCGCAGGCGGTGACTTCATGGCGAAGGTAAAGCTTTTGTCAGAAAAAACTGTGATCTTCGTTGGAATTGGCGTGCCTTTTTCCATGTCGGCAGTCGCCGCATTGAATTGCTTGCAGAATTCCATGATGTTCACGCCGCGCTGACCCAATGCCGGGCCGATTGGCGGGGATGGTGTGGCTGAACCTGCAGGTACTTGCAGGCCGATATAGCCGTCAATTTTCTTGGCCATCTGTGGCCTCCTTTCATTCTTTCTCCACCGAAGCCCGCAAGGGCGAAGGCGGATCAAATTAAGCGGTCAAACAGTCGCGTCCAAATCTCTTTGGCGACAACCTCCCGCACGGGTTCCTTTGATTCTCATCGGAGGAGGGGCGCGAATAGGTGAAGTGGGCCGGAAAAGCAAGCCAAGCCTGTGGCTGGCTGGGCGGGTCCCCGGATGCTGTATCCCTTCCCTCGCAGGGAAAGAGCCATTACTTCATCAATTCGACTTCTTCAAAGTCTAGCTCGACTGGTGTTGCACGGCCAAAGATGCTGACCGATACCTTGACGCGGTTCTTGTCGAAATCGAGCTCTTCGACCATGCCGTTGAAGCTTGCAAATGGCCCGCCAAGTACCTTGACCTGATCGCCAATTTCGTAGTCCACCGAAACGCGCTTCTTTGGCGCGGCATCGAGTTCCTGCTTGGTGTTAAGGATGCGTGCTGCTTCGGCTTCAGTGATCGGCTGCGGCTTGTTGCCCGCCCCTAGAAAGCCAGTGACCTTTGCCGTGTTCTTGACCAAATGGTACACGTCATCATTCATGTTCAGCTTTGCCAGAACATAACCAGGGAAGAATTTGCGCTCCGCCTTAATCTTCTTGCCGCGGCGCACTTCCGTGACCTGTTCGGTTGGAACCTCGACAGCCTCTACCAACTGCGAGAGGCCAATGCGCTCTGCTTCAGAGAGAATCTGGTCGCGGACCTTGTTTTCAAAGCCCGAATAAGCGTGAATGATGTACCAGCGTGCCATAATATCTATTCTTTTCCCCAAAACTCTCTGTAGGGTCTGCGCTTAGCCTTCGGCGAGCGCGAGCAGTCCCTTTACGATTGCGGCGAATACCGCGTCGACGCCCAAAAAGAAAACGGCAAGGATGATGGTCATGATCAACACCATGATTGCGGTCTGCACGGTTTCCTGCCTTGTCGGCCATACCACCTTGCCGATTTCAGTCCGCACTTGACGGATGAATTCACCGGGGCTTGTCTTTGCCATATCGTTTCTTCCTGTTCGATCCCGAGGATAGCCGCCAGCGCTCCGACCGGCGGGTCGAGAGCGATATCGGTTCCCAATTCGGAAAGACTAGGTCTGTAGCGATGGATTCGCCGCAACGCAAGATACCAAACAAACGCAGGCAAGTCCGTTTAGGAAAGCGGGGCTGTGGATCGCGCATTACCGAACGGCCTTGAACTGTTGAGGTTTTTGGCTATCTCTCAAGGCTCTATCTCATCAAGGGAAATTCCACATGCCATCCGGTCTCGCTGCCTTACTTGACGATATTGCGATGATTGCCAAGGTTGCCGCTGCATCCTTAGACGATGTTGCCGCCGCAGCGGGTAAAGCGGGGAGCAAGGCGGCGGGGGTTGTTATCGACGATACCGCAGTCACCCCGCAATATGTGACCGGATTTACCCCAGACCGCGAATTGCCAATCATCTGGCGCATTGCAAAGGGTTCGTTCTTCAACAAGCTGGTGATCATATTGCCAGTTGCGTTGCTGTTGAGCCTGTTCCTGCCCTGGGCTGTAACGCCGCTTCTTATGCTGGGCGGCGCCTATCTGTGTTTTGAAGGCGCAGAGAAGGTCTGGGAAAAAATCGTGCCGCATGAGACGGAAAATCTGGTCGAGCAATTAGCGGAATTGACCAGCTCCGAACATGAACAAAATATGGTCAAAGGCGCGGTGCGTACGGATTTTATCTTGTCGGCAGAAATCATGGCAATTGCACTGAACGAGGTAAAGAACCTTGCCGAAACATCCATCTGGCTTGAGGCTGGCGTGCTGGCCGTTGTTGCGGTGGCGATCACCATCGCGGTGTATGGCGTTGTTGGCCTGATCGTGAAGATGGATGATATTGGACTGCACATGGCGGGCAAAGAAAACGGCGCTTCGCAAGCGATTGGCCGCTTTTTGGTGCAGGGCATGCCAAAATTGCTGACCGCGCTGTCGACGGTGGGTACGGCCGCGATGCTATGGGTTGGCGGGCAGATTGTCGTCCACGGCTTTGGCATCCATCCCGCAGAGTTTTTGGGCCTATATGAAGGGGCGTTGGCTTGGGTCGCCGATGCGGCGATGAGCGGCGTCGCCGGTCTTGCCATCGGTGCGGTGATTGTGTTGGTCCACCACATCTTCGCCAAGCGCAAGGCGCATTGAGTTTAGTTAAGCCGGTCAGGTAGGCGAGGGGCCGTAAATACCTTTAAAAGTGAAAGAAAATGGCAGGAGTTGGGGGACTCGAACCCACGGCCCTCGGTTTTGGAGACCGATGCTCTACCAACTGAGCTAAACTCCTGCACTTCGCACTTCTACGAAGAATGGTGCCTTTAACGCCGATATGCGCACGGGGCAAGTCTGCTTTCGATACTAATCGATTAGAAGCTCATTTCGTCATAGACGCGCGATACATCGCCGCCCCATTCGCCATGAAATTTGTCGAGCAGCTGTTCGGCGACGGTTTTGCCGCTGGCGACGATTTCGCGCAATGGGTCAAGATATCCGGTTTCATTGTCGCCGCTGCCGTTGAGGCAGTTGCGGGCAGCCAAGCCAGAAGATGAGATATCCAATATGCGGCCAGCCAGATCCAGCAGCTTGCCACCGCCAGGAATTGCTGCGTTCAACCCTTGCGCTGGAACTGCACTGCGCAGCGTTTCGCGCTCTTCCATGGTCCAATGCTTTACCTCGTCCCATGCAGCGTCAAGGGCAGCTTGATCATAGAGCAAGCCGACCCAGAAAGCAGGCAGGGCGCAAATGCGGTTCCATGGGCCACCATCGGCGCCGCGCATTTCCAAGAAGCTTTTCAGGCGCACTTCAGGAAAAGCGGTCGACATGTGGTCTTCCCAGTCGCTCACCGTGGGTTTTTCGCCCGGCAGAACCGAAAGCTCACCCTTTAAGAAGTCGCTGAAATCCAAACCCGCCGCGTCAATATACTTGCCGTCACGGTAGACGAAATACATCGGCACCTTCAGCATATAATCGACGTATTGTTCATAGCCGAAATTGGCGTCGAACACGAATGGCAACATGCCCGTACGCTGCGAGTCCGTGTCGGACCAGATATGGCTGCGGTAGGACAGGAAGCCGTTGGGTTTGCCTTCCAAGAAAGGCGAATTTGCAAACAAGGCCGTGGCCAAGGGCTGAAGCGCAAGCGACGTACGGAACTTATGTGCCATGTCGGCTTCGCTCGCATAATCAAGATTGACCTGAATCGTGCATGTGCGCAGCATCATATCAAGGCCCATGCTGCCAACACGTGGCATATGCCGCAGCATGATGTCGTAACGGCCCTTGGGCATGACGGGCAGTTCGGCGCGTGTCTTGTCCGGCCAAAGCCCAAGGCCCAAAAAGCTGGTGTTGGTCTTGTCGCCAATGGCTTTGACCTGCTTCAAATGCCGCCCGGTCTCGGCGCAGGTTTGGTGCAGATTCTCAAGCGGCGCGCCCGACAGTTCAAGTTGGCCCGCAGGCTCAAGACTTATGGCACCGTCGCTGCCGCTCATCGCGATAACTTTGCCGTTTTCGTAAATAGGCTCCCAACCGAACTCGGTCATCGCCATTAACAGGTCGCGAATACCGCCCGGTTCATCATAAGACGGCGCGTGATGGTCACTGCGGTTATAGACAAATTTCTCATGCTCGGTGCCGATGCGCCAACGGCCCTTCGGTTTTTCCCCCTTGGCAATCGCAGCGACCAATTGATCGCGAGTTTCAATGACGGGATCTTTAAAGTCCGAAGTTGTTTTTGTGCTCATGCCGGCCGTTTAGAAATGTCACCGCGAGATTGCCAGCAGATTTATGTGGTTATGTCATACAGTATTGAACGAGTAAGTCGCGGCATAAGCTACGCCGACCAATCGCCGTTCTTTGCCATCCAAACGGAAATAGCAGTGACCGCGGCGGTGTCGGTGCGCAATATACGCGGGCCAAGCGATACTGGTCGCGCGTTCGGATGTGCGCGGATGGCCGCATTTTCACTGTCTGTGAAGCCACCTTCTGGCCCGATTAACACTGCGCCAGGTCCGGCCGTAATGGCGTCTAGAAACGGTTCGCCACCGCGTTCATCGCAGAAATAGAGCGTTCGTTCGGTTGGCCATTTTTGTAACAGCGCCTCGATTCGGGTGAGCGTTGCAATCTGCGGTAACGCGGTGCGCTCGCATTGCTCGGCGGCTTCAATCATATGCATGCGCAGGCGATCATCCTTGACCTTATCCACTACGCAGCGCGCGGTCAGCATAGGCACAAAGCGCGATATGCCAAGCTCGCACGCTTTTTCGGCGATCCAGTCAAACCGATCCTTTTTAACGAGCGCCTGACATATCCATAGGTCCGGGCTGAGTTCACGATCACGCAACTTGGTGTCGACTGTGAGATCAAGGTCGCGTTTGCCCAGATGTGCTATGGTCGCAAGATATTCCCCAGAAATATCGTCAAACAGCTTTACCGGCGCACCCTCTTTCAGGCGCATGACGCCTGTGAGGTAATGCGCGCTGTTGCCAGCGATGTTCAGGGTCGCGCCCACGGCCAGCGGTTGTTCCACAAACAACCGTGGTGTCGATTTTGGGGGCCAGGCGGGTGTTGCGGGCATATCTCGCGTCTACCCACAAATAGGGCTGCCGTCATCTCCCAACTGAACCCGCGCGAACTTCGCAGATGACGCGCAGGATTAATTTTGGCAGTGCCCGCGTTATGACATCGAATCTTGTCCCCGACAGCGAGCATAGCGGCATCATTGGACTGCTGCCGGTGAAGCTGCGCGCGTTGGCCCTTTTGGCGCGATTGGACCGTCCCATTGGCTGGTGGCTGTTGTTTTGGCCCTGTATATTCGGGCTGGCGCTATCGGGTGGGCTTATCCAGCGCTGGGACCTTGCTTTGTGGATGCTGCTGGGCGCGATCGTGATGCGCGGGGCGGGGTGCGTGTATAATGATATCGTGGACCGCCATCTGGATGCGCAAGTCGCGCGCACTGCGTCACGGCCGTTGCCCAGTGGCGATATTGGCGTGCAGGCGGCATGGGCGTTTCTGCTTGGCTTGTGCGCGATTGGCCTGCTGGTGCTCATTCAGCTCCGTTGGGAGGCGCAGATTGCCGCCTTGGGCAGCATCCTTTTGGTTGCGGCATATCCGTTTATGAAGCGCATAACCTGGTGGCCGCAGCTTTGGCTTGGACTGGTGTTTAGCTGGGGCGCATTGGTTGGTTGGGTCGCCATTACCGGAGAGGCCAATGCTGCCATGTTCTGGCTTTATGCCGGCACGATATTCTGGGTCGTTGGCTATGACACCATCTATGCCATGCAGGACCGCGAAGACGATGCGTTGGTCGGGATTAAATCGAGCGCCTTGCGGCTT
>NZ_JBIKPH010000033.1:0-18504 GCF_044357595.1 Sphingorhabdus sp.
CAATATTCATATTTGACCGCCAAGCCCCGCCTCAAGGTACCGCCAGACGCGCTGACGTACCCTCCTGATTTTGTCGCGTTTAGGAGAAGCGAGTTGCAAGCGCAATGGACCTGCATTGTTTTGGCTGGGCAACGGCCCGGACCAGATATTTTAGCCCAACATTTTGGTCTCGATAAAAAGGCGCTCATACCATTGCGTGGGGAACCAATGCTCAGCCATGTGGTTCGAACGCTACACAAATCTCGGCATATCGCCAAAATCATCATATTGTCTCAGGATATAGAGGCGCTGCGTCCTGCCATTGATGCGGCGGGCGGAGCCATTTTGGTGGAAAGCCAAAGCAGCATTTCGTTAAGCATAAAGGTGCAAGTCGAGACTTTGGGCTTTGCCTCGCCGATTTTGGTGACGACGGCGGATCATCCTTTGTTGACAGCGGAGATGCTTGACGAATTTTTAGACAAAGCCGGTGGCGATCTTGCGGTAGCTATGGTCGAACGCCAAACTATGTTGGCCCAGTTTCCGGATGCAAAACGGACATGGCTTCGTTTTTTGGACGGTGCTTGGTCAGGGGCCAATCTTTTTGCCTTAATGAGCCTTAAGTCGGTCCTTGCGCTCGAATTATGGGCCGCTGCTGAGCAGGACCGCAAGAAAGCATGGCGTCTTTTCCGGCACTTTGGTTTGCACCTCGCGTTACGTGCGCTCACCCGCACCATTGGTCTGCGCCAAGCGTTGGAACGCGCGGGTAAACGGATTGGCTTGGAGGCAAAGCTTGTCGCAATGTCCAACCCAGTGGCGGCGATCGATGTTGATAAGCTAAGCGACCATGTGCTTGCGGAAAAAATACTCATGGAACGTGAAGGTCTCAGCGGACATAATCTCGCCGCCTGATCAGCGCCCCATTTTCCGCTGACGTCGGCGCTGCACCGACGAACCGATGCCCATTGCCTCGCGATATTTGGCGACTGTGCGGCGGGCGATGTCAAAGCCCTTTGCCGTCAGCATTTCGACTAAAGTATCATCGGAGAGGATTTTGTCTCCTTCGGCGTCAATCAGTGACTTGATATGGCTTTTCACTGCCTCTGCCGATGCGCCTTCGCCATCGGCAGATTGAACGCCCGATGAAAAGAAATATTTGAGGTCAAACAGCCCGCGCCCACAATGCAGATATTTGCTGCTTGTCACTCGGCTTACTGTGGATTCATGCATCTCAATCGCATCGGCCACTTGGCGCAGTGTTAATGGCCGCAAATGGGCCACGCCGCGCCGGAAGAAACCTTCCTGCTGCTTCACGATTTCGGTAGCAACTTTGACGATGGTGCGCTGCCGTTGATCCATGGCCTTGATGAGCCAGTTGGCGTCGGCCATGCAATCGCTGAGCCAGGCCTTAGTGGCCTTGTCCTGCCCAAGCTCTGCCACATAGCTTTGGTTGATGAGCAAGCGGGGCAAGTTTGCGCTATTCAGGTCAATCGCCCACCCAGCGCCGCGTTGCGTGACATAAATGTCCGGCGTTACTGCTATGCTGTCCTCGCGTTCAAAGCGGCAGCCAGGTTTCGGATCATAACCGCGAAGCTCAATCAGCATATCCCGCAAATCCTCGTCATCGACGCGGCAAATACGTTTCAATTGGTCAAAGGCGCCTTTGGCAACCAGATCCAGATTGTCGATTAACCTTACCATGCAAGGGTCGTAGCGATCCGCCTCCTTTGCCTGTAGCGCAAGGCATTCGGACAGGTTGCGTGCCCCCACGCCCGTGGGATCAAAGCGTTGGAGCGCAGCCAGTGCGTTCTCCATTTCCGCCATGGGCGCACCAAGCCGTTGCGCCATTGCCAGCAGATCCTCACCCAAATAGCCAGTCGGTTCGATCTGCTCGATAATCTGCTGCACAAGGAAAAGCTGCCGCCCGGAAATACTTGATCCGGCCTGCGTTATCAAATGCGCACGCAGACTGAGGTCGCGTGCGGCAAAGCTGTCGAAATCCTGTCCGTCCCCGTCAAAGCCCCCAGACATTGTGTTACCCGACAGGCCAAGCATTCCGTCAGAACCGCCCACGCTGTCAGACGGCGTGTCATGGTGGAAGGTTTCGGCGCTGAAATCGACATCAAGCGCCTCGGACGCGTCATGGCGGTCATCACCCAGACCGTCGTCGCTTGAACGTTCGGTGGTTTCGGGGCCGCTTAATTCCGAGTGTTCGCCGAGAGGTATGTCAGGCGCGGATTCGCTGCCGCCGGCCTCAAGTACAGGATTGCGCTCGACCTCTTCGGCAATGAAAGCTTCGATCTCGAGCGAAGACAAGGCCAGCAGTTTAATTGCCTGCTGCAGTTGCGGCGTCATGACCAGCGACTGGCTTTGGCGAAGGTCGAGGCGCGGAGCTAAGGCCATGACGTTATGGGTGTATCACTGCCCCCAAGTCACATTGTAAAACTCTCGCCCAGATACAGGCGACGGACATTCGGGTCGGCAACCAAGGCCTCTGGCGATCCTGCAAACAGAACCTGGCCGCCGTAAATGATGCAGGCGCGATCAACAATGTCGAGCGTTTCGCGGACATTGTGATCGGTGATGAGAACGCCAATGCCGCGCGTTTTAAGTTCCTTCACCAAATCGCGGATGTCGGAAATGGAAATTGGGTCAATGCCGGCAAAGGGTTCGTCAAGCAGCATGATCGACGGGTTTGCAGCCAACGCACGTGCAATCTCGCAGCGTCGCCGTTCACCGCCCGACAAGGCCATGGCAGGCGCACTCCGCAAACGGGTAAGGCCGAATTCGTCAAGCAGCTTTTCCAATCGCTCGCTGCGCGAGTCGGCATCGGGCTCCGACATTTCCAGAACCGCGCTGATATTCTGTTCTACCGTCATCCCGCGGAAAATGGATGTTTCCTGAGGCAAATATCCAAGGCCTAATATGGCACGGCGATACATCGGCAAGTTGGTGATATCGGCGCCATCAAGGGTAATCCGTCCGCTATCCGGTTTTACCAGACCCATGATCGAATAAAAGCATGTGGTTTTGCCTGCGCCATTGGGTCCAAGCAGGCCAACAACCTCACCCTTCGCCACCGAGAGCGAAACATCGGTCAAAACCGCACGCTTATCATAGCTTTTGGCAATGGAGACAACGCCAAGGCCCGACTGCAAACCCGGATCGGTGGTCGCATACGCAGCAGGGAGGGAGGCAGTCATGCTATCCATATTCAATATTCGTCCGCAATCATGCTTTTGGTTTCGGTCCGTTAGCTAGTGAATAGCGAAGCAATTTGCAATTGGCATGCTTCATGCTGCGCCGTTTTGGTTACTGCGTGGGCTCAAACTTAATTTTTGCGCTGCGGGACGCTAAAGCTACCCGTGACTCTGCCACCGGAATTTGTGGTGCCAGGTAAACCGCCGCCGTTTATGGTCGATCGGCCGGAGTTGATATCAATGACCAGTCGTTCACCGGTGAGACGGTTGCTACCTTGCACGAGGTTCACGTTTCCGATCAACGTGATCAGGCTCGAGTCGAGATCATAAATGGCTGAGCTGCTCGTGGCGCGAAGATCATCTTTGATGACCGTGACACCGCCGGTTGCATCGAGGCGGTTCACATCAACGCCGCCATTGCTGGAATAAGCAGCCGTAACGCGGCTTGCTTTCAGCGTAAGCCCGGCTTGAACAGCAGTTACGCCGCCTGATAACACAACGCGGTCCGCGCGGTCCTGCAACTCCATGGATGCGGCGGAAAAATCGACGGGCGCGTTGCTATTATGGTTACGGATGCTTTGCGCAGTCGATGCTGAGGACAGCATACTGATACCAGCGATAGCGGCACACAGGCCAACGGAGATAGAACGGGCAGTCATGAGCAGCTCACTTAATCGCATTCTGGTCGATACGCAAACGAACCCCGCCATCCAAGCGAACAATGCGGGTGTCGAGATCCGCACGCAGATGCCCTGCGTGGAAGGTTCCGACCTTTGTGCGTCCGCTCACGGGACCAAAGCTTTGCATCGAACGGTCTTTTAACGACAGCACGACATTGCTTGCGACCATGTCATATCCAGCCGAGTCGACAGCCAATGGACCGTTCACGCGCATGGTTTCTTTATTGAGGTCGTACACACCGCGCTGAGCGATTATCGAGGCTGGGCCATCGCTCAGCGTGATCCTGCCCGACAATGAAGTTATGTCCAGTAGCGGTTCGGCTGAGGTTTTCTGCACGGCGCTGCCAGCGCGCAATGAAAACGGGCGGCCCTTGCTGTCATCGCCGCGATACAATGCCTCGACCACACGCAGCCGTTCGCGGGACAGGTCAACTTCATCTTTGTTGAGCACGAAGCTGAGTTCCTGCTTGCCGGCAAAGGGGCTAAATGCCAGCAAAGCGACCAGCAAACCTATGATGCTGGGCAGGACAACACGCAGCATCCGAATAAGCCGATCTTGTCGCCCACCGGGCAGCGCCCAGTTTTGCCTTTGAGTGCGTTCGAGATCGGCTTGTGCGGACATTATAGATGCCTAACCAGATTGAACCTTAACTGTGCCCGAATATGTCAACTTCAGGCCAGCCTGCAAGATCAAGGTCCGCGCGGTGCGGCAGGAAATCAAAACATGCTTGCGCCAATTTTGTGCGGCCTTCACGTTCAAGGCGAATGACAAACTCGGCATGCAAGCGGTGCAGATAGCGCACATCGCTTGCTGCATAATCTTTCTGCGCTTCGGAAAGAACTGGGCCACCCCAATCACTTGACTGTTGTTGTTTGGAAATGTCTGTGCCGAGCATTTCCTTCACCAACTCTTTTAAACCGTGGCGGTCGGTGTACGTGCGTGTCAGGCGCGAGGCGATCTTGGTGCAGAACAATGGCGTCGCGACGACATTCAAATAATGCGAAATCGCGGCCAGATCGAATCGGGCATAATGAAACAGCTTCACCCGTGCAGGGTCGGCAAGAACGGCGCGTAAGTTTGGTGCGCTGTAATCACTGTCCCGTCCAAAACGGATAAGGTGTTCATCGCCGCGGCCATCAGAAATCTGCAACAAGCACAGCCTATCGCGCGCGGTAATCAAGCCCATCGTTTCGGTGTCAACGGCGACTGGACCTTCGGCCAAAACGCCAGCAGGCAAGTCTTCTTCATGCAAATATACGCTCATGCATGTCCCTTGCCCGACAGTGTTGTCTAAGGCAAATGAAAGTGCAGCTTTGGCAAGGCGATTTTGCGCCGCAATATTTGCTATCGCGCAACCTTTTAATGCGATATACGTAGTCTTTGCGGAATCAAGAACGGTTGCGCTTGTGACGTGCAGTACAGTCGCCCTCGACTGCATAACATAGTGGTACAGGGCGGTGAGAAGGCAAGTAAGAAGTTATGGGTTTTGATCGCAAGCGTGCTGGCAAGGGCCGGGACAAACGAGACGGTTTCGGTGATGAAAGCTACGACGGCTATCGTGCACCATCCCCCTATCAAAGTGATTTTGGCGGCGGCCGTTCAGGCGGCGGCGGATATGGCGGCGGCGGTAACAGCGGTGGTGGAGCTGGCGGCGGAGGCGGCTTTGGTGCCCCGCGTCGTGGCCCCGGTGGCCCTCCGATGCCTGCGCAAGTCATCGGTTCCGGCAAAGGGATTGTCAAATTTTTCAATGGCCAAAAAGGTTTTGGCTTCATTCAGGTAGACGGTCGTCCAGACGACGTGTTCGTTCATATCAGTGCTGTTGAGCAGGCCGGCCTGTCCGGGCTTGCAGAAGGCCAGCCACTTGAGTTCCAACTTGTGGAACGTGGCGGCAAGGTGTCGGCTACTGATCTTGTCATCGACGGTGAGCCAATGGCTGTGGCCGAGCGGGAACCGCGTCCTGACCGTCCAGCCTTTGACCGTGACCGCGCCCCGCGCGGTGATGATCGGGGAGGTTTCCGTGGCGGTGATCGTGATTCGGCACCACGAGGCCCGCAGCGCGAATCGACTGGCGAGCGCGCCAATGGAACCGTGAAGTTCTTCAACGACATGAAGGGTTTTGGGTTTGTGCAGCGTGACGATGGCGGCGAAGATGTGTTCGTGCACATCTCTGCGCTTGAGCGTTCGGGCATGGGTCAAGTGACTCAAGGCGACCGTTTGGCCTTTGATATCGAAATCGATCGTCGTGGCAAATATTCGGCAACGAACCTGAGCACGCTTTCCGAATAAGCGCGTGTTAGAATTTCAAAAAGGCGGGTGAAGCAAAGCGCTTCGCCCGCCTTTTTATTTCTGGCCTTTATGCCTCGCCGATTGTGGCTGCCAAGAACCAAGCGCGTTGCTCGGCTTGGTCGGTCCAATCATCCAGCAAGCCATCGGTCGCATTGTCACCAGCTTGGTCAGCAAGCGCCTTTGCGTCCTTCAGCGCCCCAATCAGCGTCTCATTGTCGGCATGCAATGCTTTCAGCATCTGGGCCGCATCGGTTGTAGTCGAATCATGGTCCTTGATCCGCTGCTTTGCTGCAATAGAACCAATCGAGGTTAGCGTATCCTGACCCAGCTTGCGGACGCGCTCGGCGACAAGGTCAGTGGTGGCAATCAACTCGGTCGCCTGTTCGTCAAACAGTAAATGATATTCGCGAAAATGGGGGCCAGTTGCGTGCCAATGAAAATTCTTCGTCTTCAAATATAGCGCGTAATAATCGGCCAGAAGGCCATTTAACCCGTCGGCCAATACCTTTTTGCTATTGTCACCAGCAGCCATAAATCATTCCTTTTGTGTGGGTGAAGTTCACATATGGGAATGAAAGGCCGATTTTCAAATCGATGGACTTTAAGAAGTGACATACCAATTTGCCTGCACCTTAAAAGATATAAGCCAATCCGGCGCACAACTGCACTGGACGCCCCCAGATTTAGCTGGCGATGACCGACCGAATCAAAATATGATTTTTATGACCAAATGCCGCGGCAACGTGGTTGCGAATCAGCGCCAATGACGAGCCTGCACTCGGCTCGCCGCGATAGATGGTGGAATATTGGCATGGTTTAGCGTGCCATTCCTGCTTATGGGCTTGACTTTCTGCACGCGAATCCGCATTGGCCCGCCTATGTGAACCGCGCAGATTTTCACCTGCGCAGTTTTTTTCGGTATTTTTTGAACAAAGGAATGGGCCATGGCGAAGCCAGCCACGATCAAGATCAAGCTGCTCAGCACCGCTGACACGGGCTTCTTTTACGTGACCAAGAAAAATCCGCGTAACATCACCGAAAAGATGACGTTCCGCAAATATGACCCCGTCGTGCGCAAACATGTCGAGTTCAAGGAAGCCAAAATCAAGTAAGCTAAAAGCTGCTTGAAGGTTAATCGATCAGGGCGCTTCGGGCGCCCTTTTTGATTCCTGCCGTGCAGTCCTGCACGTTGGTGCTACCCCCCAATTATCCCCTGCACCTACTCCAAAAACGTCATCATGGACACTGGCTTTGACAAATATCCCTTTGCGCCAGCAGCAACAATTCGTTCTTGGTCGCCTTTTCCGGCGTAGGCGGTGACCGCAAGGACCGGAATGGACGACAATCTAGCGTCCTTTTGCATGGCCTCTATCAAGTCGGCGCCACTGACATGGGGCAATTGAATGTCCATAATGACAAGGTCGGGGGCAAATATGTAGGCTTGATCAAGCGCCAACCGTCCATCGCGCACCCCTTGAACTTCAAACTGATGCGCCCGCAAAAGGTCGGTGAATAACTTGAGGTTGAATTCATTATCCTCAACAATCATCACCTTTTTACCCATAGCCACATTTTCCCGCTTTGCGTTCGCGGAGTCCATGGCTTAAGCGAAAGCCATGGATGAAACAAACGACAAGTTAGACGCATCGGGTATGGCTTTCCAGGCATTGGCGTGGGCGCTGATGGAAGAATCGCGGGCAGAACGACTGTTGTCACTCACGGGACTTACGCCGGAGGGTTTGCGCAGTAGCGTGATGGAGCGCAGCACGCAGGCTGCGATCCTGTCATTTTTGGAGGCGTATGAGCCTGATCTGATTGCTTGCGCAGCGGTCATCGGCGTTTCGCCGGTTGTTTTGGTGCAAGCGCGGCAGGAGTTGGAAGCATGAGCGTCACCGGTTCTCGAGCACTTCTCATTTCCGATTGCGACGAAGTGCTGCTGCACATGATCGTTCCATTTCGTGACTGGTTGGATGAGGCGCATCACATCCATTTCGACCTTGTCCATGGCGACTGGGGAGAGGCGCTGCGTCATAAGCATGACGGCACCATCGTCGAGCGCGGTCAGGTGTGGGAGTTGCTCAACGGATTTTTTGATACCGAAATGCACCGGCAACAGGCGATTGACGGGGCGGTAGACAGCCTTAACCGGCTGCGTGAGCATGCCGACGTCGTCATCCTTACCAACCTTCTGGATCACCGCGCAGGGCCTCGTACAGAGCAACTGAGGGCCGTTGGCATCGACGCGCCAGTTTATTGCAATCAAGGCGGCAAGGGTGAAGCGCTTGGTCGGATACTTGACGCGTATAAACCAAGCGTTGCCGTGTTCGTTGATGATCTTGGGCATCAGCATGAATCGGTCGGCGAACATTATCCCGACGTGTGGCGTCTGCATTTCGTGGGCGAGCCATTGCTATGGGAACGCGTCAATCCATCGAAGGCCGCGCACGCAAGGCTTAACCGATGGGCAGACGCCGAAGTTTGGATCAGGGATAAGCTGGTTGCGAACATGCCAGCGCCCGCATTGGAAAAGGTAGTATGATGATTGAAGCAAAACTGGCTGAACTAGGCATTACACTCCCGCAACCTGCGGCGCCTGTGGCATCCTATGTGCCTGCAGTGGAAGCAAACGGCATGTTGTTCATTTCTGGCCAATTGCCCTTTGTTGACGGTAAGGTTTTAACCGGCCGCGTTGGTGACACCTGCAATCTTGAAGATGCCAAGGTCGCCGCCAAAGCGTGCGGGATCATGCTGATCGCGCAAATGAAGGCTGCGTTGGGCGGTGACCTTGATCGTGTTGAGCGGATCGTCAAACTGGGCGTGTTTATCGCGTCTGAGCCGGACTTCACCGATCAACCCGAAGCCGCAAATGGCGCCTCCGACCTGATGGAAGCAGTGTTCGGCGATGCGGGTAAACATGCACGGGCCGCTGTGTCGGTGCCGGTCTTGCCACGCAACGCTACGGTTGAAATCGACTGCGTTGTACAGGTGCGCGCCGCTTAATGACAGACGGCGTAACTGCCGAACTTTTAAGTAAGGTCAGTGATATTTCCGCTGACCAATGGGATGCGCTTAACCCGCGCGGTAATCCGTTTGTCAGCCACGCGTTTTTGTCGGCCCTTGAACAATCGGGGAGTGTTGGTCCAGGAACTGGCTGGTCGCCATCTCCTGTCATTATTCGCGATGCGGAGGGTGTTCCAGCAGCGGCGCTTCCCGCCTATCTTAAAACGCATAGCCAGGGCGAATATGTGTTTGACCATCATTGGGCTGATGCGTTTCATCGGGCCGGCGGGCAATATTATCCCAAGCTGCAAATCGCCGCGCCATTCTCGCCCGTGCCAGGGCCACGTCTTCTGTTGTGTGACGAGGGGATGGCGTTGCCCATCTTGCGGGCCGCCGAAGCCGTGGTTGACCAGAACGGCCTATCGTCCGCACATGCCACTTTTGTCGAACAAGCCGAGCTAGCGCTGTTCCGCGAAGCCGGCTGGTTGACGCGGGTGGGAACGCAGTTTCATTGGCAGAACCGCGATTATGCCGACTTTGAAAGTTTCCTTGGTGCGTTATCGTCGCGCAAGCGCAAGGCCATCCGCAAAGAACGTGCCGGTGCACAGGCCGCCGTCCGCATACAACAGATTGCCGGCGCAGACATTACGCCAGAACATTGGGAGGCGTTCTGGGTTTTTTATCAAGACACCGGCGCGCGCAAATGGGGAACGCCCTATCTGACGCGCGCATTTTTCGATATCATTGGCGACAGCATGCGCGACAGTATTGTCCTGTTCCTGGCCTATGATCAGGACGGCCCGATTGCAGGCGCGCTGAATTTTGTAGGGCCCGATTGTCTCTATGGTCGCTATTGGGGTTGCACCCGTGATGTGCCATTTTTGCACTTCGAACTGTGCTATTATCAGGCGATTGATTACGCCATCGCGCATGGCCTCGCCCGCGTTGAAGCAGGTGCGCAGGGCGAACATAAATTGGCGCGGGGGTACGAGGCTGTGCCGACCTACTCCGCGCACTATATCGCCAACGAAAGCTTTCGGAGTGCTGTCGCCGACTTTCTGGAACGTGAAACGCAAGCGATGGAGCGCGAGATTGAATTTTTGGGCGACATGGCGCCTTTTAAGAAGGGTTGAAGCCTGTCAAACGGCTCTTGCAATCCTCTTTTTAATCGCGCACTTAAATGGCGAGAGAGGAATCATGTATGAGCACACCAAGCCCGCGGGAACTTGACGCATTTGAAAAGCAGTGCGACGCGTGGTTCGCCGAAAACACCGTCCGCGACCCCGGCTTCATGTTGCCGCTGACGTTTATGGAAGTGTCGACGGATCAGCAGTTTGATTTCCTGCGCAACTGGCAGCGCAAGGTATATGAGGCGGGCTATTTCGGTATGTCTTGGCCAACCGAATATGGCGGCTATGGCATGCATCCCGAATATCAGCGTATCGCCACGCGGGTCATGAAAAGCCATGATGCGCCGATCATGCTCAACGCGATTGCGAACGGCTGGACCGGACCATTGCTGCTTGATATCGGCCGTGAGGAAGACAAGCGCCGCTTCATCAAGCCAATGCTGTCGGCTGAAGAAATCTGGTGCCAGGGCTTTTCGGAGCCTGAGCATGGCTCGGACCTCGGCAGCGCGCAGACCAAGGCTGTGCGTGATGGCGATGAATATGTCATCAACGGCTCCAAAATCTGGACCTCCTTGGGTGACCGCGCTGATTATATGATCCTGCTTGCACGGACATCAAATGATGGGCCAAGCAAATATGCGGGCCTCAGCTTTTTCCTCGCGCCGATGAAGGTTCCGGGTATCGAAACCCGGCGTTTGAAGAAACTAACCGGCGAATATGGCTTCACCCAATGTTTTTTCACCGACGCGCGTATTCCGGCGTCGGGCCTCGTCGGCGAAGAAGGGCAGGGCTGGATGGTCGCAATGAAGACGCTGGAATATGAGCGCGGTGCCAAGGTTAATCCGGTCGGCGGCTATTTCGTCAAGGAAATGGATGTCATGGGTGTGGTCGACATGGCGCGTTCCGCCAAGCGCGGCGGCAAGCCAGTGCTGGATGACCCTGTCATGCGCGATAAATTGATCGACTATATGATTGAGATTCAGGCGCTGAACCTTAACAACCAGCGCCGTCGCATGGCCCCGCTGACCAGCGACCGTCCAATGGGCCTTGCCCTGATGAACAAGTTGGCGCGGACCGAGCTGGTGCGTGAGCTGACTGAATTCTCTCTGCAGTTCCAAGGCACGCGCGCGGGCTATTATGTTGGCGATGAAAATGCCGTCGATGATGGCTATTGGCACCGGTCGTATCTCAACAGCTTTTCCGCCACCATTGGCGGCGGCACGAGCCAGATCCAGAAGAATATCATTGGTGAGCATGTGCTTGGCCTACCAAAGGGGCGGTAGGTAAGCTTCATGTGTCATTCCCGCGAAAGCGGGGAACGAAGTGACCGCGAGGTCAATCCATGGCCTGACTGCTTCACACGAAGCAACGGTGCGTAGATTTTAAGATTTGACCATGGCTGCCCGCTTTCGCGGGTATGGCGATAAAAGAGGAATAAAATGTCCGAAGTTCTAACCCAAGCTGAAAACGGCGTCCTGATCATCACCATCAACCGGCCCGAGGCAAAGAATGCGGTCAATCAAGCGGTCGCGCAAGGTTTAGCTGCGGCTATGGAGCGTCTGGATAGTGACAAAAGCCTGAACGCGGGTATCATCACTGGGGCTGGCGGCACATTTTGTTCAGGCATGGACTTGAAGGCATTTTTGCGGGGTGAATTACCAAGCATTAAGGGCAAGGGCTTTGCGGGATTTATCGAATCTCCGCCCGCAAAACCTTTGATCGGCGCGGTTGAAGGTTATGCGCTCGCAGGTGGCATGGAAATCGCAATTGCCTGCGACCTGTTGGTAGCAAATGACAAGGCGCAGTTCGGTATTCCCGAAGTGAAACGCAGCCTTGTCGCCGCAGCTGGCGGTTTGCTGACTTTGCCGTCGATCATCGGCAAGCGTATGGCGATGGAGCTTGCGCTAACGGGTGATTTCATCTCTGCACAGCGGGCATATGAGGTGGGTTTTGTAAACCGCGTTACCGAAGGCGCTGCCATTGATGCCGCGCTTGAGCTGGCAGCCAAGGTTGCCGCGAACGGACCGCTGGCATTGATTGCAACTAAGCGCGTGATCAACGAGCGCCCTGATTGGACTTCTGCGGAAATGTGGAAGAAGCAGAGCGAGATATCCGGACCAGTGCTCACATCGAAGGACGCGCGTGAAGGCGCTATGGCCTTTGCAGAAAAACGCAAACCGAACTGGCAGGGCGAATGATCGCCGCACTCAAAATGTTGGAGGAGTAGAATAATGGGTCACCCCGCCGTCCACGCCGCCGCCAATCCGGACAAACCCGCCGTCATCATGGCGGGTTCGGGTGAGATAATCACATATGGTGCGCTTGAGGCGCGGTCGAACCAGTGCGCGCATTTGTTTCGCGCGCTTGGTCTTCAACATGGAGACACGGTTGCCTTTTGTCTCGAAAACTGCGCGGAGTTTTTCGATCTGGTTTGGGGCGCGCAACGGGCAGGGCTGGTTTACGTTGCGATCAGTTGCCGGCTGACCGCATCCGAAATTGATTATATTCTCAACGACAGCGGAGCGAAGGCGCTGTTTGCATCGCCCTATTTAGGCGCGACGCTCGGCCAGTTGGAAAGCGCGGTAAAGCGTTACATTTTGGGCGGCGAACATGCGGGTTGGGAAAGCTACGCTGCTGCCGTGGCCGATTTTCCGACATCGCCGATCGCCGATGAGCGTGCTGGCACGGACATGCTGTACAGCTCCGGCACCACAGGCCAACCAAAGGGCGTGCGCTTCCCGCTGCCTGAGGATCCGGACATTGCCGGTGCCTATGCGTTGTCCGGGCTTGCCATGATGGCGTTTAAATTCTCTGGCGATAGCATCTATTTGTCGCCAGCGCCGCTGTATCACGCCGCGCCCTTGCGGTGGTGCGCGGTGGTGCACAGGCTTGGCGGCACAGTTGTGGTCATGGAGAAGTTTGATCCCCAAGCTGCCTTGGCCGCAATTGAAACGTACAAGATCACTGCTAGCCAATGGGTCCCGACGCATTTTGCGCGGATGCTTAAGCTCCCCGAAGACGTGCGTATGAAATATGACGTGTCGAGCCTGGATACCGCCGTCCATGCGGCCGCGCCATGTCCTGTTCCCATCAAGGACGCGATGATTGCATGGTGGGGCCCCGTGCTGCGCGAATATTATGCGGGTACCGAGGGGCAAGGAATAACCTTCATCTCCAGCGAAGAATGGCTGACGCATAAGGGATCGGTCGGTCGGCCGCTGAACGCGATTATGCACATTTGTAACGAGGACGGGGATGATTTGCCAGTTGGCCAAGAAGGCACCGTATTCTTCGAAAGCGCGGCGTCGTTCAGCTATCATAATGATCTCGAAAAAACTAAAGCCGCGACCAACAAGCACGGCTGGACCACCCTGGGCGACGTTGGTCGCCTGGATCAAGAGGGGTATTTGTACCTCACCGACCGCAAAAGCTTCATGATCATTTCGGGCGGGGTGAACGTTTATCCGCAGGAGATTGAAAACCATCTTGTGACACACCCCCGCGTCCGTGACGTTGCCGTTATCGGCGGTCCGCATGATGAAATGGGCGAAGAGGTAATCGCTGTCGTGCAGCCATTGGATATGGCCGACGCTGGCGATGCATTGCGCGACGAACTTACCGCCTTTGCGCGCGAAAAACTGTCCGGTGTCAAAATCCCGCGCCGGATCGATTTTCGCGACGAACTTCCTCGGCACGACACCGGCAAACTCTACAAACGCCTGCTGCGCGATGAATATTGGGCAGAGCAGGACAGGCCATCAACCTAAGGCTATAATGCCACAGACTCATCAGGAGATAGACAATGACCACGCAATATAAAAATCTGATCAACGGCGAATTGGTTGATAACGGCCAATGGATCGACGTCGTCAACCCCGCGACCGAGCAGGTTATTGGCCAAGTTCCCGATTGCGGTCAGGCAGATTTGGACAAGGCTGTTGCCGCCGCCCGCGCCGCCTTCCAGACATGGAAAAAGACCAGCGTTGAGGAACGCCGCGCATTGTTTGCGAAAATGGCGGACGTGATCAAGGCGAACAGCGACGAGCTAATGCGTTTGTTGACCGCAGAACAGGGCAAGCCGCACATGCAGGCGGGTAACGAAATCGCTGGCTGCGTTGGCATGACACGCGCGTTGCCGATGCTGAACCTTGAAGAGAAGATCACCGAGGATAGCGATAAGCGCCTTAGCCGCACGCGCCGCGTACCCGTTGGCGTGGTTGGCGGCATTGTGCCATGGAACTTCCCTGTATTGATGGCGATCCAGAAGATCGTTCCCGCCTTGTTGTCCGGCTGCACCATGGTGTTGAAGCCATCGCCGTTCACACCGCTGGCGACATTACGCTTGGCCGAGCTGGTTGCTGGCGTATTCCCGCCGGGCGTGCTGAACATCATCACGGGTGGTGACGCCCTTGGACCGTTGCTGACCGCGCATCCAGATATCGACAAAATCACCTTCACGGGTTCAACCGCCACCGGCAAACGTGTGATGGAGTCGGCGTCAAAGGATTTGAAGCGCATCACACTTGAACTTGGCGGTAATGATGCAGCGATTGTTTTGCCGGATGCCGATGTCGGTAAGGTCGCCGAAAAGCTATTCTGGGCAAGCTTTTACAATGCAGGCCAAGTGTGCATTGCGGCCAAGCGCATCTACATCCACGAAGATATCTATGACGAATTATCAGGCGCGATTGCGGCTTATGCCAAAGCGGTCAAGGTCGGCGATGGTGCCGAGCAAGGCACAGCAATTGGACCTATCCAGAACAAGCCGCAGTATAAGCGGGTACTTGAGCTGATTCAGGATGCCAAGGACAAGGGCTATAAGTTCCTCGCTGGCGGCGACCACGACCCTTCGATTCCAGGCTATTTCGTACCCGTTACCGTCCTCGACAACCCGCCCGAAGATGCGCGGATTGTAGCTGAGGAGCAGTTTGGCCCAGTCATGCCGTTGATGAAGTTTTCGACAATCAACGAAGTCATTAGCCGCGCGAATGCTTCGGATTACGGTCTTGCAGGGTCGATTTGGACCAGCAACCCCGAAGCTGCGGTTGAAGTCGCAGAGCAATTGGAAACTGGAACGGTGTGGATCAATGAGTCCATGCATCTTGCCCCCAACGCTCCTTTTGCCGGACATAAGCAGTCGGGCTTTGGTGCCGAATTGGGTGAAGAAGGCTTGCTTGAATTCACCTATCCGCAAGTGATCACAATCGCGCGCGAAGCGGCGTAGCGAAGATACCTCCCCATCGATCAAAGATGGGGAGGTTATTCCGGCCTTGACTCTCCCCTTTCAAAGTTTAATCGATTGATTAAATTTTTGAACAACAGGAGAGAGATTATGGCAGACGCCTATATTGTGGATGCGGTCCGTACCGCTGGTGGCCGCCGCGGTGGCAAGCTTGCGGGCGTGCATGCGGTTGATTTGGGTGCTGCCGTGCTGGATTCCATTGCGGACCGCAATGATTTCGATCCTGCCGCAATTGAAGACGTTATCATGGGCTGCGTATCGCAAGGCGGCGAACAAGCCGGCGATGTAGGCCGCAATATCGTTCTCGCATCGCGACTGCCGAATTCCATCCCATCCGTCAGCATCGACCGCCAGTGCGGATCGTCGCAGCAATCGATGATGTTCGCAGCGCAAGGCGTGATGTCGGGCACGCAGGATATCGTGCTGGCGGCTGGCATTGAAAGCATGACACGCGTGCCGATGGGTTCGACGTCCATGCTGTTCAAAAAAGAGGGCATGGGCACATATAAAAGCCCGCGTTTGGAAGAAGCCTATCCCGGCATCATGTTCAGCCAATTCATGGGTGCAGAAATGCTCGTGAAGAAATATGGCTTTACCCGGGAAGACCTGGACCAGTTCGCGCTTGAATCCCACCAAAAGGCTATTGCAGCAACGCAAGGTGGCGCTTTTGCAAATGAAATCGTTAGTATGGAAGTCGATACGCCAGAGGGCAAGATCGTCCACAGCAGCGACGAAGGCATCCGTTATGATGCGACCTTCGAAAGCCTTTCAGGCGTTAAGCTGCTTCAGGAGGGCGGTTCCATCACTGCTGCCAATGCCAGCCAGATTTGCGATGGTGCATCGGCGGTTCTGATCGTGTCTGAAAAGGCATTGAAAGAACATGGCCTGACCCCCCGCGCGCGCATCGTGAACTTGACCGTGACGGCGGGTGACCCAGTGATCATGCTCGAGGAGCCATTGTTTGCAACCGACCGCGCGTTTCAGCGTTCGGGCATGAAGATTTCGGACATTGACCTGTATGAAGTAAACGAAGCTTTTGCACCCGTGCCTTTGGCTTGGTTGAAGCATATTGGTGGTGATCGGTCGAAGATCAATGTCCATGGCGGCGCGATTGCGTTGGGCCATCCGTTGGGCGCATCGGGTACGAAGCTGATGGCGACGCTGCTGAATGCGCTTGAAGCACGTGGCGGCCGTTATGGCCTGCAAACCATGTGCGAAGGCGGCGGTCAGGCGAACGTTACGATTATCGAGCGGGTTTAACGCGCGACCAGCCACTAGAGTCACTCTGGAGCCAGAGGCGTGCAGAGCACAACTTGTTTCAGGGTCTTAATTTCTACCGTCCAAAGTAAGATGCTGAAACAAGTTCAGCATGACGGTCCAAACGATCAGGAGTGTTTATGAAACTGGATTCAACAGTCGCAGCAGTCGTAACAGGCGGCGCATCGGGCCTTGGCGAAGCAACCGCGCGGGCGCTCGCTGCCAAAGGCGTGAAGGTCGCGATATTCGATCTACAAGCCGACAAGGGTGAGGCGCTTGCCGCTGAAATTGGTGGCGTGTTCTGCAACGTCAACGTCACCAGCAACGAAAGCGTCGACGCGGGCTTTGCCAAAGCGCGCGCGGCGCATGGTCAGGAACGGATTTTAGTCAACTGCGCTGGCACGGGCAACGCGGTCAAGACCGCCAGCCGTTCGAAGGAAGACGGATCGATCAAGCATTTCCCGCTCGATGCGTTTGACCGGATTATCCAGATCAACTTGGTTGGGACATTCCGCTGCATCGCCAAGTCGGCAGCTGGCATGCTTACGCTTGAGCCGATGGAAGATGGCGAGCGTGGCGCGATGGTAAACACGGCGTCGGTTGCGGCCGAAGACGGCCAGATGGGCCAAGCGGCCTATTCGGCATCAAAAGGCGGCATTGTGGGCATGACTTTACCCATCGCCCGCGACCTGATGAGCGAGGGCATTCGCGTCAACACCATCCTGCCTGGTATCTTCAACACGCCATTGATGAATGGTGCACCGCAAGCCGTTAAAGACGCGCTTGCCGCATCCGTGCCATTCCCCAAGCGCCTTGGTCACCCGCATGAATTTGCGCAAGTTGCCATGACGATGATCGAGTGCGGATATTTCAATGGCGAAGACGTGCGCATCGACGGCGCAATCCGGATGGCGCCACGGTAACTGAAAGCGATTATGAGACTTAACCGAAGCCCTGGGTTGCATCCGCTAAACGGCTGCCGCTCAGGGCTTCGCTTTTATTGCGAGGCCCGTTCTTATGACTGAGTTCACCCAAATCCAATATGATGTTGATGACGGCATCGCGACGATTACGATGCACCGTCCGGAAAAGATGAATGCATTCACCAACGTCATGATGAGCGAAATGTGTGCTGCATTTGATTTGGTGGACGCCGACGACGATGTGCGCGCTGTCATCGTAACTGGGTCGGGCGACCGCGCCTTTTGCGCAGGGGCGGACCTTACGCCCGATGCGGGCGGCGATGTATTCGCTAGCAGATCTCAAGTCGAATCGCTGTCCGACGAGCGTGTCCGCGATTCGGGTGGGCGGCTGACGTTGCGGATATTCCAGTGCACAAAACCCGTCATCGGGGCAATCAACGGCGCGGCAGTGGGCATTGGCGCAACGATGCAATTGCCGATGGATTTCCGTTTGGCGAGCGGCACGGCGCGCTTCGGTTTTGTCTTTGCGCGACGCGGCATTGTGCCTGAGGCGGCTTCGAGCTGGTTCCTGCCGCGTTTGGTCGGCATGCAACAGGCTTTGGAATGGTGTATGACCGGGCGTGTATTCAATGCTGCCGAGGCCTTTAACGGTGGTCTCGTCCGCTCGGTTCACGCACCGACGGAATTGTTGGCAGCAGCGCGGGCTTTGGCACGCGAGATTGCGGACAACACCGCGCCAGTGTCTATTGCGCTGACCCGCGCAATGCTGTGGCGGTTGTCAGCGGCGGACCACCCCATGGCAGCACATC
>NZ_JBIKPH010000132.1:0-6694 GCF_044357595.1 Sphingorhabdus sp.
ACCTAAGCCTGCGGCACCGAAGGTTGAGCAGACGCGGACCGAGCGGCTGGCGCGGATGGACGAAAAGCTTTTGTCCGACGACTTCATGCGGGATATTTCGGCTAAGGCCGCTAATGAACGCCGCCGGTAATGATTCCGCAAATCGCCCGCACGACAACTCGGAAAAGCGGCGTTAACCCCCCGCCTTTTGCGGCCCATGGTTTCTGGCGGATGCTTATTCTGCTGGTTGCATTTGGTATGTTCGTTGCGTTGCTCATTGGGCGGCTTGCGACTTTGGCCTTGTTCGAAAGCAGCCGCGCTTACGGTGCGACCAGCACAGACTATGTGCCAGATCGCGGTGACATCGTTGATCGTAACGGCATTCCTCTGGCGCGCAGCATTTATGGCTATGCCATTTGGGTGAAGCCTGCCGACCTCCTTGGCGACCGCAAGCAATTGGCAACACAGTTGGCAGCAATTTTTCCGGATACGCCAGCGGCTGAATTTTACGCAAAACTGACCGATGACAAGCCCAGTTACTTGCGTAACCGCGCATTGCCGGAGCAAGTCCGCGCGGTCCATGATCTTGGCGAAATCGCCATTGAGTTCCCGCGCGAAGCCACGCGGCTTTATCCACAACACGACATGGCAGCCCATGTCCTCGGTTTCGTAAACCGTGACGGCAAAGGCGCGATGGGCATGGAGCGGGTAATGAACGATTATCTGCGTGACCCGGCCAAGCGTGGGACACCTTTGAACCTTGCCTTGGACGTCCGAGTTCAAGCAGCGTTGGAGAGCGAACTGGCGTCGGGCATGACCGCTACGGCCGCCAAGGGTGCCGCCGGGGTCGTGTTGGATGTGCAAACGGGCGAAGTGGTTGCCATGGCAACATTGCCTTCGTTCAACCCGAACCGGCCGTCCTTTGCGAACATCCCCGATCTTGGCCAGACGATCACTGACGGTCGCTATCCCATTTCGCGGCAGACGAACAACGTAACGAACCGTGTATATGAACTTGGCTCTACTTTTAAGCCGCTTACTGTTGCCGCTGCCTTGGACGCGGGAACGGTGCGCGATCTTTCCGTTCGGTATGACGCCACCAAGCCGCTTCAAGTTGGAAAGTTTAAAATTCGGGATTCGCACCCATTAAACCGCTGGATCAATACACCAGAGACGCTCATCCACAGTTCTAACATTGTGACGGCGCAAATTGCTGACCAATTGGGTGCTGTCCGCATGGACGCGATGTTGCGTGCAATGCATTTTAACGCGCGTCCGGATATCGAACTGGCAGAAAAATCTATGCCGCTATATCCCAAGACCTGGGGCCGCCTGACCAATATGACCGTCGGGTTCGGACATGGCATCGCGGTTACGCCAATGCATTTGGCGAGTGCGTATGCCGCGATGGTCAATGGTGGCATTTATCGTCCGGCCACAATGTTCAAGACGAAAGCCGATGCCAAAATTCCCGGCAAGCGGGTCTTTACCGCGGCAACCAGTGCAAGGATGCGGCAATTGATGCGCATGATCGTCGTTGACGGCACGGGCAGCCAAGCCGATGCACTGGGATACCGCGTTGGCGGCAAGACGGGTTCTGCGGAAAAGCCAGGCGTTGGCGGTTATAGCCGCAATCTGGTTGTTTCCACCCTTGCCTCTGCATTCCCGATGGATAACCCACGTTATGTGGTGCTTGCAATGCTCGACGAACCTCAGGGTACGGAAGCCTCAAGCTTTCAGCGGACCGCCGGTTATACCGCTGCGCCCGTTGTCCGTAAGACAATTACACGCATTGGGCCATTGATGGGAATTATACCTGACATGAAACGCGATGTTGATGTATCTGAACTGATGCCTTTATTGTGGAAGGCGAAGGGAGAGCAATAGTGAAGCTCGGGCAATTGGTAAGCGGTGCCGATCCGGCATTGGCCGACAGAATAGTGACCGGCTTTGCCATCGACCATCGGAAAATTGCGCCCGGCACAGTTTTTGGCGCATTTGAGGGCGCCGCATTTAACGGCGAAGATTTCATCGACGCTGCAATCGCCGCCGGTGCAGTTGCTGTTGTCGCGCGTCCGGAGGCTATGGTGCAGGGCGCTGTGCATGTTGCCGACGACAACCCACGCAAGGCATTTGCCGAACTCGCGGCAAAATTCTTTCGGCCATTTCCCGAAAATGTGGCGGCGGTCACCGGAACGAATGGCAAGACTTCGACTGCTGAGCTTACGCGGCAGCTGTGGCGAATGTCGGGGCACAATGCGGCATCTATCGGAACATTGGGCATTACAACGGCTTCGGATCAGGCAAGTACAGGCCTTACAACGCCAGACATTGTGACTTTCCTTGCCAACATGTCTGGCCTTGCACGTGAAGGCATCAGCCATGCGATATTCGAGGCATCAAGCCACGGCCTGTCGCAATATCGCAGTGAAGGCGTGCCCGTTTCGGTTGCCGCTTTCACTAACTTAAGCCGTGACCATCTTGATTATCACGGGACGATGGAAAATTATTTTGAGGCCAAAATGCGCCTGTTTGACGAAGTCGTCGACGCCAATGGCTGCGCCGTGATCTGGGCAGATGATATTTGGTCTGAACAAGTCATTGCGCGTGCCCGCCAACGCGAATTGCGCCTGATCACCGTGGGGGAAAAGGGCAAGGGCATTCAACTGATCTCCCGCCAAGCGACCCAGCTTGGGCAGACGCTTGAGCTGCGTATTCAGGGCGATGTGCATACGGTTAAGCTGCCGCTTATCGGCGCCTATCAGGCCGCAAATGCGCTCGTCGCGGCAGGGGTAGTTATAGCAAGCGGGGGAGAGGTGGAGAGCCTGCTTTCCCATCTGGCGCGGTTGCAGCCAGTGCGCGGACGACTGGAGCGTGCCGTCATTACCAAAAGTGGCGCGCCTGTGTATGTCGATTATGCGCATACGCCCGACGGCTTGCGCGCGGCCATTGCAGCATTGCGCCCGCATACGAAGGGCAAGTTGATTACTGTGTTCGGCGCAGGCGGCGACCGCGATACAGGCAAGCGTCCGGAGATGGGCGCTGTGGCCGTCGCGGACTCTAACATTGTTATTGTCACTGACGATAACCCAAGAAGTGAGGACCCATCGCTCATCCGCGCTGACGTCATGGCAGGGGCCAAGGGCGCGCATGAGATTGGCGACCGGCATTATGCGATCGCCTTTGCCATCGAACATGCCGAACCCGACGATATCGTGCTGATCGCGGGCAAGGGCCATGAACAAGGGCAAATCATTATGGGCCGCGTTCTGCCTTTTGACGATGTCGAAGTCGCCCGGGAATGCGCGGCATGACCGTGTTATGGACATTCGAGGAGTTGCTGGCGGCAACTGGCGGGACAGCTTCGGGGCATTTTGACGTTACGGGCGTTGCGTTTGACTCGCGTGAAATCGGCAAAGGCGACCTCTTTTTTGCGTTGAAGGGTGCAGAGACCGATGGGCATCTGTTCGTAGACAAGGCCTTTGCCAATGGCGCAGCGGGCGCGATTGTGTCGCAGCCCGTTCCGTATCCGCACATTCTAGTTGCAGGCACGATGCAAGCGCTTGAGGCGCTTGGTCATGCGTCACGCGCGCGGACTAAGGCGAAAATCATTGGGGTTACGGGCTCCGCCGGTAAGACAGGCACGAAGGAGGCGCTGTTTGCCGCGCTTGATCGTTGCTCACGCGGGCGGGCGCACCGTTCGGTCAAAAGCTACAACAACCATGTTGGCGTGCCCTTAAGTCTTGCGCGGATGCCCGCGGATTGCGACTTCGGCGTTTTCGAAATGGGCATGAACCACGCTGGTGAAATGCGCGCGCTTAGCCATATCGTCCGGCCCGATGTCGCCATCATCACCACCATTGCACCTGCACATATCGAATTTTTCAAGGACGAGAGCGGTATTGCTGACGCCAAAGCCGAAATCTTCGAAGGCTTGGTCGAAGGCGGCACGGCGATATTGCCTGCCGACAATGTGCATTATCCGCGTTTGCGCGCGGCAGCTGAGCAATACACCAACGCCATATTGTCCTTTGGCTTCAGCGCGGATGCAGATGTCCGTGTGATCGACCATTTGGATAGCGTGCATAATAGCACGCTGATTACGGCCAAGGTGTGCGACGCAATATTGTCTTTCAACCTGTCTCAACCCGGGCAGCACTGGATCGGTAACAGCATGGCCGTATTGGCAGCAGTGTTGGCAGTGGGTGGCGATCTTGCCGCTGCTGGCCTTGCCATGGCGGAAATGGGCTGCCTTGCCGGACGCGGTGCGCGGCACGACGTTGCGATTGCCGGAGGCACCGCCCATTTGATCGATGAAAGCTACAACGCCAACCCTGCCTCAATGGCCGCGACTATCGGCCAATTGGGCTTGTCGGGTGGCGGGCGACGCATTGCTGTGCTGGGGTCCATGAAAGAACTTGGCGACAAAGGCGATGATTATCACCGCGTCCTTGCAGCACCCTTGGCTGCCGCAAAGGTCGATTTTGCTATCCTTGTCGGCAAAGAGATGGCAATTCTTGCTGAAGATTTGAAAGCAGGGGTTGAGGGACCGAAGGAATTCGCGCATTGCGCGACCGCGCAGGAGGCACTTGTCCTTCTGCAACAATATCTTTGCGCATCGGACACGATTTTGGTCAAAGGTTCCAACAGCATGGGACTTTCCACCATCGTCAGCGCGCTGACGGGTGGGAAAAACTGATGCTTTATGTTTTGGCTGAATATCTTGGTTTTCCTGGGATACTTAACCTTATTCGCTATCTAAGCTTCCGCTCGGGGGCTGCGGTTGCAACCGCTCTTGTTATCGGCCTGCTTATCGGTCCACGCGTCATTGGCATGCTGCGCGTGCGCCAAGGCAAGGGCCAGCCCATCCGCAGCGACGGGCCGCAATCCCATCTTGCAAAAGTGGGCACCCCAACAATGGGCGGGCTGATGATATTGGTCTCGGTCGGCATTTCCATGCTGTTGTGGATGGATTTGAAGAATGTTTACGTTTGGGCCTGCTTGCTTGTGACCGTGGGCTTCGGCACCGTCGGGTTTCTCGATGATTATGACAAGGTCAAGAAACGCAGCCATAAGGGCGTATCTGGCAAAGTCCGCTTGTTGTGGGAGTTTGCGATTGCGGGCGTTGCGGTATCGCTGATTGTCGCGCAATCAGGTGGGAATTTGTATCTGCCGTTTGTTAACGGCCCCGTGATCGACTTGGGCTGGTGGTATGTACCTTTTGGTGCGTTTGTGATTGTTTCATTCGGCAATGCAGTAAACTTGACCGACGGCCTTGATGGCCTTGCGACGATGCCCGTCATCATTGCCTCCATTGCATTTATGTTGATCGTCTACATGGTCGGCAATGCCAAATATGCAGCATATCTGGGTATTCCGTTCTTTTTGGGAGCAGGGGACCTCGCCATGCTATGTGGCGCGATTGTGGGCGCGGGCCTTGCCTTTTTGTGGTTCAACGCCCCGCCTGCGGCTGTTTTCATGGGCGACACGGGAAGCCTTGCTTTGGGCGGAACGCTGGGCGCGATTGCCGTTGTGGCGCACCATGAATTTGTTCTTGCCATCATCGGCGGACTTTTCGTTATTGAGGCGCTTTCGGTCATCATTCAGGTGTTCTGGTTCAAGCGGACCGGAAAGCGCATTTTCCGCATGGCGCCGATTCACCACCATTTTGAACAGCTGGGCTGGTCGGAGCCGACCGTTGTCATTCGGTTTTGGATTGTGGCTTTCGTATTGGCGCTTGCGGGGCTATCAACCCTTAAGCTCAGATGATTACTACCCCTGCCTTTAAAGACCGGAAGTACGCTATATTGGGGCTTGCGCGATCCGGTCTGTCCGCGGCACGTTCTCTCGTGGCAGGCGGCGCGCAGATATTGGCGTGGGACAATGATGAAGGCGCACGCGCCAAGGTCGCTGACATCGCGACGATTACTGACCCGTTGCTGAGTGACCTGTCCGGTTATGACGCGATTGTGGTATCACCCGGCGTACCGATTAACCGTCATCCCATCGCTGAAAAGGCAAAGGAAGAGGGCCTGCCGCTGATTGGTGATATGGAATTGTTTGCGATGGCGCGGCCTAATTTGCCGCCGCACCGCGTGGTCGGCATTACCGGAACCAACGGCAAATCTACGACGACGACGCTTGTGCATCATGTGTTGGAAAGCGCAGGGCTGCCGGTACGCATGGGCGGCAACATCGGGCTGCCAATATTGTCGCAAGCGCCATTGCCCTCAGGCGGGGTGTATGTGCTTGAGCTTTCAAGCTACCAGATCGACATTATGCATACGCTCGCTTGCGATGCTGCCGCGCTCATCAACCTGTCGCCTGACCATCTTGACCGCTATGACGGCTATGAAGGCTATATGGCGTCGAAAGCGCGTCTTTTCGAAATGCAGACGGGACAAGAAACGTCGGTCTTTGGCAAAGGCGACGCCGACACCGAGCGGGTCTATCGCGACGTGCTTACCCGGCGCGGGGCGGAGTTTGTGCATTTGGCGGATCCGCAGTCGGTCAGCAGTCAAGAAGAATGGCCGTCGCTGCAAGGGCCACATAACCTTCAAAATATAGCAGTGGCCATCGCCATCGTGGAATCGCTTGGCGTGACCGAAGCGCAATGGCGGCCTGCTATGCGGACCTTTAAGGGGCTTGCCCACCGCATGGAGGTTGTTGCCGAACGGAACGGCGTATTGTTCATCAACGACAGCAAGGCGACCAA
>NZ_JBIKPH010000133.1:0-6640 GCF_044357595.1 Sphingorhabdus sp.
TCGATCGCATTCTCCTTCGCCGTTGGCGCGTTGCTCACCAATCAGGTCGGGCCAGCCTTCGCCCGCGCTATGCGGCCATGGGTGTTGGGGGCATGGATTTTCCTGACAATCGGTATCGCTGCAGGCAGTTACTGGGCATATTATGAATTGGGCTGGGGTGGCTGGTGGTTTTGGGATCCCGTTGAAAACGCGTCGCTGATGCCATGGCTCGCAGCAACTGCTCTGCTGCATTCGGTCAGCGTTCTTGCCACGCGCAATGCGTTACGTGCATGGACCGTGATGCTTGCGCTGGTGGCCTTTGCCATGTCGATGGCGGGCACGTTTCTTGTGCGTTCAGGGATATTGACGAGCGTTCATGCCTTTGCTGTCGACCCGGAACGTGGTTCCTTCATTCTCGCGTTAATGCTTATGTACACAGGCCTTGCCTTCGTTATTTTTGCCTTACGTATTGGAACAGTCAAGCAAGGTGAGCCGTTCCAGCTGTTCAGCCGAGAAGGCGGGATTGTTGCAAATAATATACTCCTCAGCGTCATTCTGGCAGTCATTTTGATTGGTACGCTTTACCCGATTGCGGCAGAGGCGTTGGGCGACAAGATATCGGTTGGGCCTCCATATTTTAACAAAGCGACGGTTCCGATTGCGGTCCTTTTGATGCTCGCTTTGTTGGTGGGGCCCCTGTTGCGTTGGCGCCGCGATGATCTCGGCCGTTTAAAATACTGGCTTATCGGTGCAGCAGCGATTTTGTTGTTGAGTTGCCTTGCTATATGGAAATTTGCGCCAGAAATAGGGATATTCCCTCTTTTGGGTATCGCATTGTCCTTGGCCCTTGCAGTGGCGGCATGGATGCCGCTTAGGGGACGCAAGCTGCTCCGCACGCCTATCCCGGTATTGGGCATGGTCATCGCGCATTTTGGTTTAGCCGTTAGTGTCTTTGGTATGGCAGCGGAATCAGGCTTTTCGTCCGAAACTTTGACTGCGCTTGCACCTGGCGAAAGCGCTAAGGTTGCTAGCTGGGAGGTTAAGCTTAACGATGTCAATCCCGTGGTGGGGGATAATTGGGTTGCTGTTGAAGGCGAAATGATAGCCGCCAAAAATGGCAATGAGTTCCCGCTTCATCCTCAATCACGGCAATTCTTTAAGCCTCCGATGCAGACGAGCGAAGCGGCGTTGCTGACGCGGTGGAATGGTCAATTATATGTCGTCATTGCGCAGCCCGACCAAGAGGGGGATGGCCGTTGGCAAGTGCGCTTATGGTGGAAACCCTTCGTTACATTCATTTGGTACGGCGCAATATTGATTGCTCTTGGCGGGGCGATTGCGCTTTTGGGCCGCATAGGCCGTCGCTCCAAGAAGCCAGCTATAAACACATGGCAAGCCGAATGAGCCGCCCTTGGCTTTTATGGGCACCGCTCGTGGCCACCGCATGCATTGGTGGGCTTGCCATCTATGGCCTGGCCGTGCCGAAAGACGAGCAAGTCCATTCGGCCATGATCGGACAAAAGCTTCCTGAATTTGCTTTGCCTCCTGCAACACAGGGTGTTTTGCCATTATCAAACACAGATATGGGTGATGGGAAACCACGGCTGCTTAACATCTTTGCTAGCTGGTGCATCCCTTGCAAAGCCGAAGCGCCGCAGCTTGAGGAATTGAAAGCAGCTGGCGTCGAGATTGACGGGATCGCTATTCGCGATCGTCCAGAAGATGTTGCTGCTTTTCTGGACGAATTTGGTAATCCTTATAGCCGCATTGGATCGGACAGCGAAATGGCGGTTCAGCTTAAACTCGGATCGTCTGGTGTGCCTGAAACTTATATAATCGGCGCCGATGGCACAATATTGTTCCAGCATATCGGCGATATCAGGGTGGAGCATGTGCCGATGCTCATCGAAAAACTGAAGGCGACGAAATGAGAGTATTCGTTTCTATTTTACTGATGTTAGCTGCGCCCGTTTTTGCCCAAGGAAGCGGGCCAACGCCCGCCTTGGCAAACCGTCAGCTTTCCGATCCAGCGAAAGAAGCTGAGGCAACCCGCCTGATGCATAGTTTGCGCTGTATTCAATGCCAAGGTCAATCCATTGCCGATAGCGACGCGAGCATGGCAGGAACCATGCGTGCCGAAGTGCGTCAGCAAATTGCCGCTGGACAAAAGTCCGAGGCAGTTCGGAACTGGATGATACAACGTTATGGCGAATGGGTTAGCTTCGAACCCGATTTCAAGGGCGCAGGGCTTCTTCTCTGGCTTACACCACTTATCTTGCTGCTTGCATCGCTTTGGGTAGCGCGTGGGCTGTTTTGGAGGCGTACATGAACGGTTGGGTGGCACTTGGCCTATTGTCGGTTTTCAGCCTGTTGGCGCTTGCCTGTTTTGTTCGTGAGCCAAAGGGGCTGTGGCAAATTGGCGCAGCTGCGGTTTTATTGGGCATGACTGGCTACGCCCTGCAGGGCCGTCCATCAGCGCCATCTTCACCGGGCAAGCCGTTAGCGGGAAGCGAAGTTGCGGCTACTCAGCTTGTCGATATACGCGCCGACATGGACCAAAGCTTCGGTGGGGCGAAGCGCTGGCTAATCACTGCTGATTCCTTTGCCAAGCAAGGGGAGTATGCTTTAGCGGCTTCATATATTCAGTCCGGACTGCGTGATGACCCAAAAAATGCGGATCTTTGGTCTGCTCTTGGGCTGCAATTGATGCTGGCGAGTGATGGGCAGTTGTCAGCACCGGCGGAATTAGCCTTCGACAAAGCACGCATCAATCGGCCTAATTACCCCGCACCATATTATTTTGTGGGGCTTGCCCGCATGCTTAGCGGTGACCTTGATGGTGCGATTCTCTTGTGGGAAAAAACTCTTTCACTCGCGACACCAAATGCGAAATGGAAAGACGTCCTTGAGTCGCAACTGCAGGCCGCCAAGGCGCTGCAAGCGCAAACGGCACAGGCACAAGTAGATATACCTTCTAAATAATTGAAAAAAATACTTTTTCTAAAAGAATTGGTTCAATATTGCTTTGTTGTGAAGGGTAAGGCGGCATGCTAATGCGCGCGGCCCCAACACTTTTAATGTGGCAGTTGGGGTTAAAGTCGGGGAAACAAGATGGTTGGACCGCAAGCAGACGATTTTGGTGACAGCGACCAAAATCATAACGATAGCCATGCCCCCAAAGGATCGCTGCTGGCGTTATGTGCGGGCACGGTTGGCGTTGTATTTGGTGACATCGGTACTAGCCCGATTTACGCCTTCCGCGAGACGTTTGCCGGTCATCATCCCATTACACCTGACCCGATGCATATCAACGGTGTTCTAAGTCTCGTTTTTTGGTCGATGATGATTGTCGTGACCTTCAAATATGTTTTCACAATTATGAAGGCCGATAACAAGGGGGAGGGCGGAAGCCTTGCTTTGCTTGCGCTGATCAATCGTCAGACCGCTGGAGCAAAATGGACTGCGCCTTTTGTAATGCTTGGGGTGTTTGCAACCGCACTATTTTATGGCGACTCCATGATTACGCCTGCCATGTCCATCCTCTCTGCAGCCGAAGGTCTCAAATATGTAAGCTTGGGCTTTAGCCCTTGGATATTGCCCATATCGGTCGTGATTATTGGCGGGTTATTTGCGTTCCAGTCGCGCGGCACGGCCAAGGTCGGGGCTTGGTTTGGGCCAATCATGCTGGTCTATTTTGCGACGCTTGCAGGTCTTGGTATTCTGCACCTCTCCAAAATGCCGCTCATCATTCTGGATGTTTTGAACCCGCTGAATGCATTTTACTTCTTTTACAATGATGGCTTTCGTGCCTTTGTCGCGATGGGCACGGTTGTCCTCGCCGTCACGGGGGCCGAGGCGCTTTATGCGGATATGGGGCATTTTGGCCGTCGACCGATCAAGTTCAGCTGGCTGTTCTTCGTGTTGCCAGCGTTGATGCTGAACTACATGGGTCAGGGTGCGATGATATTGACCATGACGCCGCAAGAAGCGCAGCTGGCTATCCGCGATCCGTTCTTTTTGATGGTGCCGGACATGATTAGCACGCCGGTCATCATTCTTACAATTATGGCCGCTGTCATTGCCAGTCAGGCCGTTATTTCCGGTGCTTTCTCTTTGACGCAGCAGGCAATTCAACTCGGGTTCATGCCGCGCCTGAGTATTCAGCACACAAGCGAAAAAGCCGCAGGGCAAATCTATATTCCGGCGATCAACTGGGGCCTTGCGATTATGGTATTGCTTCTGGTGCTGTTCTTCCAGTCATCATCAAACCTCGCTGCGGCTTATGGGATCGCGGTGACGGGCGCGATGTTTATTGATACCTGCCTCATCGCGGTGGTCCTACTTTCATTGTGGAAATGGCCAAAGTGGAAAGCGCTTCCTATCCTTGGGATTTTCTTCATTGTTGACTTTGCCTATTTTGGTGCGAATTTATTGAAGGTTCCTTCCGGTGGCTGGGTCCCGTTGTTGATCGGCTTAGTCATCTTTACATTGTTGACAACGTGGTCGCGCGGTCGTGCCTTGATGCGTGAGCGTATGGCCGAAAGCTCCATGCCGATGGAGATTTTTATCAAGTCTGCCGCCAATAGCGCTACACGCGTTCCCGGCACGGCGATTTTTATGGCTTCGGCCGCAAGTGGTGTACCCTCGGCGCTACTTCATAACATCAAGCACAACCGTATCCTGCATGAGCGCGTGATTGTTCTGACTGTGCAAATTGAAGATGTACCCTTTGTTCGTTCGGGCGAGCGCATCGTCTGTAAAGATTTGGGTGAAGGCTTTTACCGCGTGAAAATGCGCTTTGGCTTTCTGGAAGAAACAAACGTTCCGGCGACGCTCGACTTGGTCGATTTATGCGGTCCCAAATTTGATATGATGCACACCAGTTTCTTCCTGTCGCGTCAAACGCTGATTGCGTCCAAAATCCCCGGCATGGCGATTTGGCGGGAAAAGGTGTTTGCATGGATGCTGCGGAATGCGGCTAATGCGATGGAATTTTTCAAACTGCCCAGCAACCGTGTGGTGGAATTGGGAAGCCAGGTTGAAATCTAACAAACGTCACTGCGAAGCAAGCGGGATGTATACAAATCCGCTTGAACCTTTTTGCTTGTCGAGTTGAGAACAAAAAAGGAACATTTTTAGGAGCGCTCAATGTCAGTCATGTCATTGCTGATCACGCAGAACTGCGCTGAGTTGGAGTTGGCATGGCAATCTGTAGCTTTCGAAAAACTTGGCATCTCCTTTGCGCGTGAAAGCGCGAAAGCCGAAACGACCGGAGTTATTACTTTCCAGGGTGCTTCATTTACCTTCAGCATCCAAGCTATGCCGCACTTAGAAGTAGCAAAATTCATATTTTGCCAATCCGATACCAGTGAATTCCACTCCGCAATCCATTTTGATTTCGGACCAACCGTGCGCGGCGGCAATCAGGTGCCTGCGATCGTAAAGGTTTTACTGCAACTGGGAGTATCGCTTGGACAGGCGCTGCAAGCGGGAGCCGTATTTTGGCGACCGGGGTCAATAATGTCAGGTTTCGATTATTACGCTGAAGCAGTTAGCCAATATGCAGATGGCGGTGCATTCCCGGCTCTGCTTTGTATGGATTTCGATACTTCAGATAGCGCAATTGTCCAATCCCGCGGCCTGAATTGGCTATGCGGACAAGAGCTTGTCTTCGAACATACGCCAATGACATCGAATATCGCGATGCGATATGTCGTCAGATTGGTCCATGATCTCGTCACAAAAGGTTGTGTGGATCAAAAAATGACAGTGCCAGGCATGATGGTTGGGGAAACGGTCCTCCTCACGCCAGATCTGCACAAGAAAGTCTTAAGTGCCCGTCTGATAACAGCCAATTAGTTTGCATGCGGACAGCATCGACGCAGTTGGTAGGGGCTATATGCGGAGCTTTAAGAGACTTTCGGGGGCCAGTGTAATTAGTGGCTTTCAATCGCACCATTTGATACCGGTAGGCGTGTTCGCCAATCATGCCTTTGCCAAAGCTTTTGAAGCGGTACGCCCAGATGGATTTGACGTCCGCTGTTTTCCGCGAAACGGGCTGTTTCTTCCAGCAACAGAATTAGCGGCTATGCGCAGCGGTTTGCCACTCCATCGTGGCCCACATCGCCGCTATAATGAACTGGTGGCCTATCGTGTGGCAGCTATTTTCCGAGATTTACCCTGCATTTATGATCAAAGAACTGCGCGGGAAGATGCCGTGGAAAGATTGCATTTGCTTACCGGTGCGCTGCGGACGGGTCTGTATGGATCACAGTTGCGGATTTCGCTCAATCAGCGTGATCCCTTGAACACGGCTGTCAATTTTGATCACATCGATAGCGCCTGTGACGCAATTTGGCTGGCAACAAAATGATTTAGATGCATTTTAAGACTAGACGAATGTTGCGGAACATGGGTATCGAAAAACCATAATGATCGCGCCAAACGCCCAATCGCTTCTACTTCGACTTACGCGCCCTTAGGCGCGCCTGTTCTTGTCGGCACCATTCGGCAAACCCGCCTAAGGGCTTTTTCCAAAACTTACTATCTCTTAAAGCCCACGATTGGGGCATATCAGCGAAGTTGCCATTTATCATGATGCTATCCGACCCATCTCGAAAATACCGACCTTTTCCGCAAGTGGACTTGCCCAACCGCCAAT
>NZ_JBIKPH010000134.1:0-6626 GCF_044357595.1 Sphingorhabdus sp.
TGTTTATTTTGGCATTGCTGACCACGATTGTCGCGATCAATGTTCTGCCGAACCAAGATAAGGCCATGGTGCAAAAGGCAAAGGCCGATATTGCAGTGCTGGGTCAAGCGTTGGAAACCTATCGGCTCGATAATCTGACTTATCCAGACGCAGGAGCAGGCCTTCAGGCTTTGGTTACGCCGCCCACTGCAAGTGGAATGCGCGCCGAGGGCTATATCAAAAAACTACCGATGGATCCATGGAACCGCCCTTATCAGTACAGCATGCCCGGAAAAAATGGTGCCTTTGATATCTATTCGCTTGGTGCTGACGGCGCGCCCGGCGGCGAGAACGAAAATGCGGATATTTACGGCGCTTAAGACGCCGCATTCTGGAAATATAAAGCCAAGTGAGCAGGGCTTTACGTTGGTAGAGCTGATGGTGGTAATATTCATCATTGGCATCGCCAGCGCGGCAGTCGTGATGACGGTGCGGTCGCCAGACCGCGGGATCCGTGATGAGGCGGAGCGCTTTGCCGCCCGGGTAGCGGCGTTGCGTGACAATGCGATCGTGCAGTCACGCAGTATGGCGGTCACCATCCGTCCCTCAGGCTATGGTTTTGAGAGACGGGACAATGGTGCATGGGTTCCCCTTTCAGAGGCGCCCTTTACATCTACTGACTGGCAAAGCGGAACATCTGTTCAGATGTCAGGCGCGCGTCAAATGCGCGTTGCGTTTGACAGCACCGGCATGCCCTCCAGCGCCGCTAATATCACTATCAAGCATGACAATGTTGCGGTGACGCTTGCGCTGGCGGCAACGGGGGATGTCCGCGTTGTTCGTTAAGTCCCAACCACAGCGCAACGGTTTTACCTTGCTAGAGATCATGGTCGCTTTGGCAATATTTAGCCTTGCCGCTTTGGCGATGGTGCGGCTGCAGGGATATTCAGTTCGCTCGACAGCCAATTTGGCCGATAGCGGCATGGCGTGGCAGGTTGGGCGCAATGTGGCGGTTGAAATACTGTCTAACCCCGCGCCACCCACTTTAGGCGAAACGCGCGGGGAAGAGGTCAATGGCGGCCAGAAATGGATATGGACAGCAACCGCCAGCCCTACCGACGACAGTCGTCTCGTGATGGTGGATATTGTGGTCACAGGCTCAGGCAACGCCGCGCTGCGTAAGGCACGCTTGTCCATCGCAAGGCCAATTGAGCAGTGACCAATGTCCGCATTACAGAAGCTGGCTTCACGCTGATTGAGCTGCTGGTGGCGCTGGCTATTTTTGCGCTGATCTCCGTTGCTGGCGTGATGCTTCTGCGTTCCGGCACTGACACCCAAATTGCTGTGAAAAAGCGCTTGGAGGAAATGGCACTGTCGCACCGCCTAGCCAACAGCTTGGAAGGTGATCTGGCGCAAGCTATTGCGCGCCCAATGCGCGATCAGTCAGGGCAACCCGTGCCCGCTTTTACGCAAGGCGATGCAGCCGTTTCTGGCGCCTTATTTGGCTTTGTCCGGGCAGGTTGGTCCAACTATGATGCAGCGCCAAGGGCAGGCCTGCAGCGCGTGGCTTATGTTTTGGAGGATGGAGCGCTTAAGCGGTTAAGTTGGCCGATGTTGGATGGTACTGCCCCCGCAGATGCTGCAAATTTGCTCGAAAATGTTACGTCCGCGAATGTCGAGTATCGCGATGATAAAGGGCAGTGGCGTGGTGACTGGAGCGCTGCAGATGCCAATGCTTTGCCGCGCGCAGTTGCGTTGCGCGTGACGGTTAAGGGCAGGGCAGAGGAACGTTTGCTCTTCCTCGTCGGGCCGCAAACACGCGTTCCGCCGTCCAGCATTGAAACAAGCCCTGATCAGTGATGCTAGCTAAACCCTCGGAACGCGGTGCTGCCTTGCTATCGGTATTGTTGATGGTGGCGGTGCTGGCTGTGATTGCCGCTACAACACTTGACCGGCTGACTCTGTCGAGCAAATTGACGTCAAATGGTAACGCTTTGGCGCAAGCGCGTATGTTTACCTACGCCGCAGAAGCGATTGCGGCCGCACGGATTGAGGATCTGCTGGCGCGCGATGCGGCACAGACAACGCTAGAGGGTGGCTGGCTCGGTAAACCGCAAAGCCTGCCTATTCCCTTGGGTTCAGCGACTGCGACGCTGCGTGATGCCGACAATTGCTTCAACTTGAATAGTCTGGTGACCGACGCAGATGGGCGCTATCTGGCAAATGCAACTGGCACTTTACAGATGACATCACTGATGGTCGCTTTGGGCACTGATGAAAATACAGCGCGCAATATAGCCGCAGCGGCCACAGATTGGGCGGACAGTGATATTACGCCAGTTGCCAATGGTGTGGAAGATGACGCCTACCAGTCTGCGACAACACCTTATCTGGCTGCCAATAGGCTATTCGCCCACCCGAGTGAGCTGCGGGCCGTGAAGGGCGTAACGCCATCTGTTTATGCCAAGCTTCAGGACTGGATTTGTGCACTGCCTAAGTCGGCCTTATCCCCGCTGAACGTTAACACATTGCTGCCCGAGCAAGCACCTTTATTGGCGATGCTATTCGCGCCGGGCAAGATGAACATATCCACCGCGCGCAGCTATCTCGCCAAGCGGCCTTTGAATGGCTATGGCAGTCTCATTCGATTCTGGGCCGCACCTGAACTTGCGGCACTTGAGCCGACTTCTCAGGTGCAAGGGCAAGTTAAACTGACGAGCAACTATTTCCTTTTGAACACGCAAGTTTCATTTGGCGAACTGACCCTTGCTGGACAATCGATGATTGTGGCGTCTCCGGCGCCCGCGCGTGTTGTTTGGCGCAGCTGGGGGGAAGAGGAGTGACCCTCATGCTCACGCGCTTTCCCACGACAGTGAATGATGACCCTAATATTTTTCGGGTGTCCGAAGGCGTGTGGGAAGCGGCGGGCCTTCTGTCAGAGTTTGAGGCTGCCGCTGACGATGCAACGGTAATGGCGGTTGTGGCGCCTCAGGATGTCCGAAACAATTGGTTTACCTTTCCTGAACTTGAAGCACGGCAAGCTATGACTGTTGCTAAACTGCGTGCCTCCGAGCAAGCGCTTGGGTTGGTTCATTGCAGTGCTGGGGTGGATTTTGACGGGTCCTCGGTAACCGCGGCCATCGCACCAGACGTTATGCAATATGGTCTAGACCGGCTTGCAGCACGGGGGATAAATCCTGATATCGTCATACCTCTCGCGCTCGTTTTGAACACCGGCCCGGATGGCTTTTTCAAGGCGGAACTAGACGGCGTTTCGGTATTGCGCGGTCCCGGAATAGCCATTCCAGATGAGCAGGTTCTTCGCGATATATTCGTTGGTGCCGACAAGGCGATCGATATAGAAACAAGTGCCCTACGGTCTATGCTGTTATCGGCAAGCGCCGCACCTGTGCTGAACATGCGCGAGGGAATATTCGCAAAAAGGGAGCGGACGGTTTGGACAACCGAAACGCAACGCATCTGGTTACAGCGGATATTGATAGCCATCGTTGCTCTTACAATGATGATTACTCTGGTGACGCTGTCAAAATACTGGATCGCTACCAAAGCCGAAAACGACACGGCGTTGGCGGCTGCACAGAAAATTGACCCATCTATTCAAGACATAAACCAAGCCGAAAGTGCGCTCACCAACGCGTTAAATCGAAAGGGTATTGTGCAGGGAAGCTTTACACCGCTTTCCGCCGCCTTGTGGCGCAGTGTTAAGGCATCGCCTAACGTATCGGTACGCGAGATGCGTTTTACCCCTGACGGCACTTTAACCGTTATTCTTGCAGCCCCCACCGCGGATAATATCAACAAAACGCTTTTGGGCATTCAGCAAGACGGTTTTAAAATTACGGCGACCCCGCGCCAAGATGCAAGCGGTTCAACATTGGTCGATATCACCATGAGGATGCCATGATAGCGTCGGTTCGTTTATGGTTTGGAGCGCTGACACAGCGCGAAAAATGGCTGGTAGCATCAGCCGGTATCTTGGCGGGGTTGTCTATCGCTGTTTTCGCAATCATTATGCCAGCACTATCGGTCGTAGAAAAAGATGCGTTAGACCTTGATGAGGCGGTGCAGCGGCGGGGACGGATTGTCGCCAAGGTCGCATTGACACAGGGTCAGCGGCCAGTTGCGCGCACGGCGGCCGCTGCAGACATTGGTCTATTGGTTACCCAGAGTGCAGCTGAAAAAGGCTTTGATGTCATAAAGTCTGCAAACGCAGCGCCGGGTCAGATCAGCATTCGTATTGACCAAGCGCGGGCACCAGCTTTTCTGGCTTGGGTAAACGAGTTGGAGGCACAAAATATTGTCGTGCGCACGGCCACCATGCGGTCTGGAGCCAATGGAACCGTCACTGTTGAGGCCCAAATGCAGATGGGCGCACAATGAAACGTGCATACATCATTACCTTGGCTGCGATACTCGCGGTTTGCCTTGTAATTTTTATACCCTTGCGTGCGGTGGTCGGAGGCGAAGGCATAACAGCGCGTAAGGTTGAGGGCATTATCTGGGATGGCTCGTTACGCGATCTGCGCTTGGGCACCTTGCCCGTTGGTGACGTCAACGCGCGCTTGTTAATATGGCCATTGTTTCTGGGTCGTGCAGAATTTCTGGTATCGCGCGGCGATGCACCCTTGGCTCCCGGGATAACTGCTTCTGTTGCGCGCGGGATTGGGGGTATGTCGGTCCATGACCTAAATGCCACTTTGCCAGTCGGTGCGCTTTTGGCGCCATTTCCGGCAGAAAATATCCAGTTTGAAGGCTTCTCGGCACGTTTTGCTGCAGGACGATGCATCGAAGCCGGGGGACAAGCGCGCCTGACCCTGTCCGACAGTGTACCAGGGCTCAACCTGCAAAATGGGATGCTCGGCAAACCACGTTGTGATGGTGCGCGTCTGTTGCTGCCACTGGTCAGTCAATCGGGTATGGAGCGGGCTGATATCCGTTTGTCAACTGATGGGACATACACCATTGCAGTAACGCTTGATGCCAACAGAGGCGACCAAGCAGCGCTTTTGAACCTCTCGGGGTTCCGCCCTGTGGCTGGTGGCTACCGGCTTGTCCAAAAGGGTCGGTTCTGAGCAAGCTTTTGTCGTCATTGGGTGAGGTGCAGTTCGCCCTGCCTTTCTGGTATCAGCTGATATCGTTCGTTATCTTGGGCGCAATTTGGGGCAGTTTCGTTGCCGCCCTTTGCAGCCGCTGGCCAATTGGAGAGCAGATATCAAACGGACGGTCACGGTGTGATGCGTGTCAGTCGACGCTTCCGCCTAAGGACCTTGTTCCGATTTTCTCCTTTGCTCTGCTTAGGGGCAAATGCCGATATTGTCGCCAAAACATTGGTGTCGGCGCTTTATATACCGAGCTAATCTCCGCTGCGATTGGACTATCGGCTATACTTTTGGTTCCGAGCGAGTCAGCTGTGGCTATGGCCGTGTTTGGTTGGCTGTTGCTGCCATTGATCATATTGGATTATCAGCGATTGTGGCTGCCTAACCGGCTTGTGATCGCCCTTGCAGGGGTAGGCACTGTCGGTGGTTATTTCCTCTTACCCGATAGTATTTGGACAGATCGGGTCATGGGCGGTGCTTTAGGGTTTTTATCGCTGGAGGCCATCCGTCAGGGGTTCCGAAAAATCCGGAGCGAAGAGGGCATGGGCGGCGGCGATCCCAAATTATTTGGGGCGATTGGTATCTGGCTGGGCTGGCAGCTTTTGCCGATGACGTTGCTCTTGGCATGCCTAATCGGATTTGCACATGTTGCTACGGTCTATGTCCGCGACAGAGCGCCTCCATTACGCCTACCTTTTGGGACGTTTCTGAGCGTCGCAGCTTTTTTGCTGGCCGCTTTCCACTAAAAGAATTTTGACTTAAGCATGATCCATCGGCACGTCTAGGCGTGCGCATAGTTGTCTTTTGGTTCCGTTGTACTCAACATTGGCAGCAAATTGCTAGACGTAATGGCCAATCGGTCAGCAATGGCGCGAAGCACCTCCGCACTGAAGCCAAAGCCGCAATGGGCGCAGCGCACGGGGATGTTACGCGCACTTGGCGTTTCTGGCTCAAGACAGGCTTGCCACGGCACAATGCCGTCGCTTTTTGAATAAAATGAAACCGCCGGTACGGGCAGGGGAAGCTTACTTTCGGCGATCTGTATCTGCGCGATAGGTGCTTTCAGGCTATGTCCGCTCAGGCGTTCATAGACTTCAAATGCACTGCTTGCGAATGGATCGCCCGCAAATGGCGAACCAAGCGAGATGACTTGAGATATCAGTTTCGGGTGACGTCTTGCAACCATGCGCGCCATAATTCCGTCCATGCTCCAACCAATCAAGGTCACTGGCCTTTGCGCCGCGTTGTGAACGGATTTTACCCGTTCTATGAGCCGCTCATTGCGCAAGCCAATTGTTTTGGCACCGAGATTGCGGCCGAGTTCCCAAGCGTGCACCTTATACCCTAGAAATCCCAAATAACGGCGCAGAATAAGCGTCGACCGGTCTGTCATGCCAATGCCGGGAATAACGAAGACAGGCCGCTGATCCCCTTGAGGGGCAGAGGAGAGCTCTGTCCAGTGATATGGCAGATTAGCCATAGCGAACAATGCGCGGGGCACTTCAGCCCATGCGAGCCAGCGTTGCG
>NZ_JBIKPH010000034.1:0-18080 GCF_044357595.1 Sphingorhabdus sp.
TTGTGTTGCGAAAATGCCGCACTACATTCTGTGTAGACATGAAGCCTTCGTGACAAAGGCTCCATCGGCATTTTAGGAAATAGCGCATGAACCTCGAAAAATTCACGGACCGCGCCAAGGGTTTTCTACAAAGCGCACAGGCCGTCGCCATTCGCATGAGCCATCAGCGAATTGGGCCTGAGCATCTCTTGAAAGCTCTGCTGGAGGACGAACAGGGCATGGCGTCGGGCCTTATTAAGGCCGCTGGCGGGGATGCGGCAACGGCCTTGCGCGAGACCGACGCGGCCCTGGCAAAGGTACCCACGGTATCGGGCGGCGGCGCGCAGCAAACACCCGGCCTCGACAATGACGCGGTACGCGTGCTCGATGCCGCCGAACAGGTCGCGCAAAAGGCAGGCGACAGCTATGTCACCGTTGAACGCTTGTTGCTTGCACTCGCGCTCGCCAAGACCACCACCGCAGGCAAGGCGTTGGCAGCAGCAGCCGTCACTGCCGAGGGCCTTAACGCCGCGATCAACGACCTGCGGGGTGGCCGTTCTGCTGACACCGCTGGCGCCGAAGACCGCTATGACGCGCTCAAGAAATTTGCACGCGACCTGACCGAAGTTGCGCGTGCGGGTAAGCTTGATCCCGTAATTGGCCGTGACGAAGAAATCCGCCGCACCATCCAAATCCTTGCCCGCCGTACCAAGAATAATCCCGTGCTGATCGGCGAGCCCGGCGTTGGCAAAACCGCAATTGCCGAGGGGCTGGCCTTGCGCATCGCCAATGGTGACGTGCCTGATAGCTTGAAGCACCGCAAATTGCTGTCGCTCGATATGGGCGCGCTGATTGCAGGGGCAAAATATCGTGGCGAATTTGAAGAGCGGTTGAAGGGCGTGCTCGACGAGGTCAAGCAGGCAGAGGGCGACATCATATTGTTCATCGACGAAATGCATACGCTTGTCGGCGCTGGCAAAGGCGAAGGCGCGATGGATGCCGCCAACCTCATCAAGCCGGCCTTGTCGCGCGGCGAGCTGCATTGCATTGGTGCAACGACGCTCGATGAATATCAAAAACATGTCGAGAAAGACCCCGCACTGCAGCGCCGGTTTCAACCCATTTTTGTGGGCGAGCCGACGGTCGAGGACACGATCTCGATTTTGCGCGGGTTGAAGGAAAAATACGAACTGCATCATGGCGTGCGGATCACCGACGGCGCGTTGGTAAGCGCAGCGACCTTATCGCATCGCTATATTTCAGACCGATTTCTGCCCGATAAGGCCATCGACCTGATGGATGAGGCGGCATCGCGTTTGCGGATGGAAGTAGAATCGAAACCTGAAGAGATTGAAACGCTCGACCGGCGCATCATCCAACTGAAGATCGAACGCGAAGCACTTGGCAAGGAAAGCGACGCAGCGTCGAAGGATCGTTTGGCCAATCTGGAAAGCGAGCTTGCCAATCTGGAACAGCAATCGCTTGAACTGACGCAGCGTTGGCAGGCGGAGAAAGACAAGATTTCCGCTGAAGCGAAGATCAAAGAACGTCTGGATGGTGCGCGCATCGAGTTGGAACAAGCGCAGCGTTCGGGCGACCTCGCCAAGGCAGGTGAGCTGCAATATGGCACGATACCCGGCTTGGAAAAGCAACTGGAGGTCGCCGAAGCCGCAGCAGGCAATGCGATGCTGCGCGAAGAAGTGACCGCACAGGATATCGCAGGCGTGGTGAGCCGCTGGACCGGCATTCCGGTCGACAAAATGCTTGAGGGCGAGCGCGACAAGCTGCTCAACATGGAACAGCTTATCGGCGCGCGCGTGATTGGCCAGAAGGACGCGGTCGCGGCAGTGTCGAAGGCCGTCCGTCGTTCCCGCGCAGGGCTTCAGGACCCCAATCGCCCACTTGGTTCATTCCTGTTCCTTGGGCCAACGGGCGTCGGCAAGACCGAGCTGACAAAAGCGCTCGCCTCGTTCCTGTTCGACGATGACAATGCGATGGTCCGCATCGATATGTCCGAATTTATGGAAAAGCATAGCGTCGCGCGGCTGGTCGGCGCGCCTCCGGGCTATGTCGGGTATGAAGAAGGCGGCGTGCTGACCGAGGCTGTGCGTCGACGGCCCTATCAAGTGGTCCTATTTGACGAGGTCGAGAAAGCGCATTCCGACGTGTTCAACATCCTGCTTCAGGTGTTGGACGATGGCCGCTTAACCGATGGCCAAGGCCGCACCGTCGACTTCTCGAATACGCTGATCATCCTGACATCCAATCTGGGCAGCCAGCATCTCGCCGCGCTGGAAGACGGGCAAGATGTGAAGGAGGTCGAGCCGCAAGTGATGGACATGGTGCGCGGTCATTTCCGGCCCGAATTCCTGAACCGCTTGGACGAGGTCATATTGTTCCACCGCTTGGGCCCCGATCACATGGCCCCGATTGTCGATATTCAGGTCCAGCACGTGCAGAATTTGCTGAAGGATCGAAAAATAACGCTGTCGCTGACGGCAGAGGCGAAGGCATGGCTTGGCCGCGTGGGATATGATCCGGTCTACGGCGCACGCCCGCTTAAGCGGGCTATTCAGCGTTATGTTCAGGACCCTCTGGCCGACATGCTGTTGCGCGGTGAAATTCCGGATGGCAGCACAGTTGCGGTTGACGAAGGTGATGGGGCATTGAAGTTGCAGTCTGATGCTCAGTGGGCACACAAGAACTAGCCAGGCTAGGTAAGCTACAAAGGTTGTGTCTCTGCACGCAACCATCCCGTTATGGAGTAACGGCGATACGCCGCTGCCCGCGTCACTTCGCTGACGCTGTGCATCCGCGGAACAGCAAACAAGTTTAAACTGTTGAATGCTGGCACTAATCCACGTTCCACATTACCATCAGAGCCATGGAATAGCAATAATCCACCCCATTCCAGCCGCCACATCGGCGTTAGCCCGAACACGTAAGCTGCTCTTCGTGACTTGCCAGTGACCGCATCATCATGCCCGGTAAGAAAGTCACCAGGTGAATATGCTGTTGCTTGCGCATCTGCGTATTGGATGTCCTCCGCACCCGTCACCACACGCAAAAAATCACGCACATCTCCGCTCGACATCATTCGGGCGAAATCGAATATCCTATCGGTGCTTGCCAAGCGCTCCGCAGCGCTATCGGGCACGCGGACGGTTTCAAAGCGATATTGAAAATCTGCGCGCGCCTGAGCATAAACGGCATTATCAAGCGCTTTTGCAGTTTCCGGTGCCATGCCCGACCGAGTAGCGCGGTCGAGCTCCACAAAGCCACTGGTCGTCGTCAACACTTGACGCCAATTGGTCTTTTGTCGAAGCTGCTCGTACAAAGATGTCGCGTCGGACGCGTCTATAAAGTCAGGAATATGGACATAGCCATATTCTTTAAATGTCCGTGCGTGCACCAATACATCATCCCGCGCCTTGAACTTCACCATTATTCTCTCATAACCTGCTCAACCTTCGCTAACCTTGTATAGGCATCAGCGTTCCGATCAAGCGAGGACCGATATGGGCGACCTAATTCGCTTACTTGATATCAATCCCGACTTGGACAGCAGGGCAAAGTTTAAGCCTTGCTCGTCAAATAACCGCGTTCAAATTCGTAATGTGCTCACCTCGGGTCACGCTCATGCGGTTATATCTCGGGAAACCATGGGGTGGGCAACGCTGGCACCTAGGTCACAAGCCTAATGCCTATGCAATCGACGTCAAGATGATGATAACTAACTCGACGGCCATTACCTGCAATGCTAAAGTCTTATAAGCGCTCATGAAGTCCGCCCCTCTAATGATCATGTGACTGACGAAGATGAAAAACCTGTTTGAAATCAACCCAGATATTAACCGGCCAGAGCTGGCACGCCGCTTTTTGCAGAATGGCAGGGTTCAGGTCCGCAACGTTCTAACATCTCAAACAGCGCAGGAACTTCTGTCGATCTTGAAGCAGCAGACACGGTGGAGCATGGCAATATTCGGCGGCGAAAATGGAGACGCTGAAGCACAAAGTTTTAAATCTGATGAGATGATGAAAGCCGGAGGGGCAGAGCGCGTCAATCGTGCAGCTGCGTCTGCCGAGACCCTCTCTGCTGAAGGGCGTTATGCATTTCGCTATGCGCATTATCCAATTGTTGATGCCCTCAATGAACGTTGGGATCCCAATGGCCCCCATGAGATACTCCTAGAGCATCTCAATGCACCTGAATTTCTTAATCTCGCCCGCGAGGTTACGGGCATCAACGAGCTGATCCGCGCAGATGCTCAGGCAACTTTATTTGCTGCAAACCATTACTTGGGCCGTCATACGGACAGCCATGTCGCACAAGGCTGGCGGATAGCTTATGTACTGAACCTTGCACCAGATAACTGGCATCCCGACTGGGGCGGTTACCTTCTCTTTTTGGATGATGAAGGAGATGTGATCGAGGGTTTTCGTCCCCGCTTCAACGCACTGAATTTGTTTCTTGTGCCACAAAATCACCTGGTCAGCTATGTTCCACCATTCGCTCCAAACAGTCGATTTGCTATTACCGGTTGGCTGTCTGACCGGTGATGAACTCGGCCGCTATTGCGCAGGACGCCTCAGCTCTGGTGAGCCAAGGTGACAATGAAGGCGCCGAGTTACTTTACCGCAAGGGACTGGAGCTCTTTCCCAATGACGCACGCTTTGCCAATAGTGTCGGCAATTTTTATGCGCACGCTGGCCGAAACGAGGAAGCGCTGGACCTTTTTACCTGGGCCCTGCAACTTGACGCAAGCTTGGAGGAGGCCGCATTCAATAAGGTCATCCTCCTTCTTCGGCTTGGCCGCCCAAAAGAGGCTGTTCGGCTATTAGACGGCAGTTTAACAGGCAGCACAAATGCTAGATATTGGGCTCTCCGCGGAAATGCGGAGCGGCTTTCACATGACTTTTCCTCGGCCAGCAGCAGCTATGATCGATCCTTGGCGATCGATCCTTTTAACGCACGCGCGCTTGCCGGTCGTGCTCGGCTGGCCTTGGAATGTGGTGATGAAACAGCAGTTGTTTTCTATGAAGAGGCTCTTGCCCACTCACCGGGTGATCCCAAACTCTTTCTTGATTACACACAAGCCCTAGCGGCCGCTGGGCGCCACGGTGAAGCATTGGAATGTGCAAGTGCGCTTGTTGAGCAAGTACCAACTTGGGTAGATGGGCATAGTCTTTATGCGGAAATGCTCTGGTCATCGGGTAATGAAACGCAATTTGGTTCCAGATTTGAGAAAGCGCTTTTGGCACACCCCAGCCCCGAATTATTTCTGGGCTGGGCACATATGCTTTCCGGCGTGGACCGCCATCCTGAGGCGACAGATGTCTTGCGGCGGGCCCATCAAAAGTGGCCTAGCAATCTTACGATCTTGCTGCATTTATGTATCGCTTTGGGCGAAGCTGGTATGGCGTCAGAAGCTGAGCGGCTCTTCTCGCAGTTCGACCAGCACTTACCGGCCGAATGGCGCATTGCGCGGTGCCGTAACCTAATCCGCATTGGCGCGGTAGATCAAGCCGAACGGCGCCTTTTCGATCTTACAAAGACGAAGATGGCAGATGTTTCAGCTTGGTCGCTGCTTGATATATGTTGGCGCCTCAAGGGCGATGCGCGCCATGACTGGCTGCACGGACAAGCCGGACTGGTCCAAGAAATTGCCTTGCCGCTTGGTCTGCAGGAACTTGCTGAAGTTCAGCAATGCCTATTAAAAATCCACGAAACGTCTGCACCGCCAGTCGGCCAGTCGGTTAAATCTGGGAACCAGACAAAGGGCGCTCTGTTTGCGCGGCGAGAACCAGAGTTGGCACGCTTGAAGAGCGCTCTCAAAGACATTCTTGAAGACTATAGGGCGGGGCTTCCCAAGCAAGACCAGGCACACCCCTTGCTCTCGATGCGCGAAGCCGCTTGGGGGGTTACAAGCAGTTGGTCAATTCGCCTATGCGGGCGCGGCAAACATGCGCCCCATATCCATCCAAAGGGTTTGATTTCGTCTGCCTGCTATTTCGAAGTGCCGGCCGAAGTATCTCATCACGGCGGGCCTGGCTGGCTGGATCTTGGCGTTCCTCCGATCAACCTTGAAACTGGCCTTCCTGCCCTTTTCTCATTCCAACCGAAAGTTGGAAGCTGCATCTTGTTTCCGAGCACCCTGTTTCACGGAACTCGACCCATATCGCATGGAAACAGAATGACTGTCGCCTTTGACGTCACTGTTGCGCGCTAGACGTTGGGTTCTAGGGGACGCGCAACTTTTGCTGCACTAACAAAAAAAAGGCGGCTGACCTCTCGGTCAACCGCCTCCTTTTTTATGTCAGCCGTTTCTTAGAATTTGAAGCGCGCTGAAACAAAGAAATCACGACCCAAAACATCGTAGAAGCTAGGAAGCGTGTTGCCTTGTTCTGCAGCCGATCCGAGGATACGTGGCTGCGTGTCGAAGGCGTTGTTAACGCCCGCATTGATCGAGATGTTCTGATTGACGTCAACGCCAACGCTCAGATCGATATAGTTGACCGCTCCAACATAAGGCTTGGGCAGCAAGGCAGGGTCTGTTCCAATGCGCTGCGTTCCATTGAAAATGTTGTTGATGCGGCTGTCCTGAGTGGCATCCTCATAGCGCCAGCGAACCGAGACCAGGGCTGGGCCTTTACTGTAGGTTACGCGGACATTATGACGGTACTTCGGCTGACCATGGGTGCCTTCAACGATATTCTCACGCTCTGGGATCGAAGATATCGGCGTGCTCCGATACGTATCGAGCCAAGTTCCGAGATAGAAGAAGCCGAGCTTCCCGTTCATCACTGGCAGCGAATAATCAACCTGTACGTCTACGCCGCTGGTTTCCAGGTTGCCGACGTTCGCCGACCGGAACTGCGGGTTCTTACCACCCGAGGTCTGACCGAGAGCGCCGTTCGAAGCATTACGCTTACCAGTGAAGACCGAACAGATTGGATTGTTCAGGTCCTGAATGGTATTGTAGCACAGCGATAGAGCCGAGCTTAGGCCGCCAGCAAGAACACCGATGGTGTTATCAACCGAGATGTTGAAATAATCTACAGTGACGTTCAGGCGCGGCACAAAGCTGGGGCGGAACACGACGCCAGCGGTGAAGGTATCCGATGTTTCTTCTTCAACTGTGGGGCTGCCACCGAAGTCGGCCTGAATCTGAGCATTAGGCTGTACCGCACGGGTAAAGACTGTCGCTGCTGGAACACCGGCGGCGAGACAGAAGGCACGCAAGGCATCTGTGCGCGAGGCTGCGGTACCGCGGTCAGAGCAAGGATCGGTTGCGCCTGGGAACCCAGTGGAGTTGCCCGCAAAAAGATCCTGCACATTCGGTGCGCGAACAGCGCGCGAATATTGCGCACGGAAAGACACATCCTCAATCGGTGCAATGTCAATACCACCCGAGTAGGTCCAGCTACCGCCAACCGCCGACAGGGAATAGTCCGAATAACGGGCGGCAGCATTCAAGCCCAGACGATGGATGAACTGGTCTTCAAGGACAGGAACGTTCAATTCCCCGAAAATTTCCTTCACATCATAAGAACCGCTGGTAGGCTTGCCGGCGTTGAAGCCAAGAACGTCACCTGACGCCAGGAACTCATCCGGAATGTAGCGTGACGCCATTTTGCGATATTCACCACCGAACGCGAAAGCGACATCATTTGCACCCATGCCGAGGTTAAACAGCGATCCCGAAACCGATGCCACAGCATTGGTCAGTTCAGACTGTTCAAGGTTTGTTGACTGAACGCGGACATACTTGACCGCATCTGCGCTGGCGAGGCCACTACCGAAGACGTTGATTGGAACGCATCCTGCAGTCCGTGCAGATGCATCCTTACACCGAAGCTCCGTAGTGCTTCCAGGCACAAATTCGACAGTCAACGCATTCACGTAACGGCTACTCGACACGTTGCCCTGCTGGATCTGCGTATTGCTCGTCCGTGCATATGAATAGAACATGTCGAACTTCAGATTTTCGGTAATGTCACCACGGAAACCACCCAGCACGCGGAACGCTTGGCGGGTCTGTTCGGAGTTGCGTGAGCCTGCCGACAGGAAGCGATAAGAAACCGAAGTCTGGGCATAGCCATCACCGCGGGTCCCCGCAGACAGAGCTTCAGCGGCGTCATTGGCTGTCAACAGAGCGCGCGTGCCGGCGTCAAAGTAAGGGCTGGCAATCAACAGCGGTGCAGACACACCGGTTGGTGTTGGGGCGAGCTCTGAAGCAACGCGGTTGCTGACGAAGCTTAGTTCGGAGTAGACCTCAAGGCCATCGGCCACCTCGTAATTGCCGTAGGCGCCGAGCAGATAGCGCTCTTGTGGCAGCTGCAGATAATTGGCTGGGGCGAAGTTGTAGAGATCGCCTGGGTCGGTGAACGTGCGCGAACCGCCGCCGGTGGGATTAAAGATATAGGTGCTGGTGCCCGAGCCAAAAGTTCCGATCGGACCAGTCGCAGAACCCTGAGGCACGAAGCCCACTTGGCCACCGCGGGTGCCACATGTGGAAACCGTAATGCCCGACGGATAAGGCGTGCCAATTTCGGTAACGGCGTTCGTGCTGCCCGGAACAATGCAGCCGTCGCCAGCTGCTGTCGCGGAGAAGGAACGGGCACCTTGGAAAATTGGCTTGCGGCGAGTATAGTTGGCGAACATAGTCACATTGCCGCGACCATCAGCTAGGCTCGAACCAATTGCGACGTTGGCTGAATAACGCTCTCCGTCACCCCTATCTGTTATCGAATAGGTGGTGCCAGCTTCGATACCCTCTAGGTCACGCAAACGAAAGTTCACCACGCCGGCAACGGCATCGGAACCATAAACCGCAGATGTCCCGCCAGTAACGACGTCAACACCGGAGATTAGAAACTGCGGAATCGTGTTGAGGTCAACGATTTGGTTGGTATCATAAAACATCCAGCGGCGACCGTTGACGAGAACGAGTGTGCGCGTCGAACCCACTCCGCGCAAGTTTAAGGTAACCGCTCCGTTACCTGGATTGTTTGAGAAGCTCGTAGTGCCTGGCAAGACCTGCGGCAGGGTGTTAATTACCTGCTCAACGTTGATGGCGCCCGCAAGCTTAAATTCTTCGGCTGAAACCACTGCTACCGGATTGGTGCCAGTCAGGTCCTTGCGCTCAATACGCGAACCGGTCACAACAATGGCTTCTGCCGCTTCTTCAGCGGGAGCATCATCTTGCGCGAACGATGGTGTTGAAATTAATGCGAGACCGAGCGCGAGCGGCGCTGCGGCATATTTCAGATTGCTGATACGTTTGTTCTTCACATTGAAGCTCCTTCATTAATCCCATGGATTAGCGGCATACCCGCCAACCCATTGGCTGTTACACTCCCCAGCTTTTCCGTGAACGCAGCGGACACAACTGGCGCGCCCAGCGCAAACAAACGATCCGAGAATCCGCGCCCCCTGCCAAAAGTTTATTTTTTGCGCAATAACTTGGAACAAAATTACAAATATATTTCACTAGTGTAACTTTTATGCCACATTAGGTTAAGGCGACACCGAGAGCATTTATAGACGCATTGGCATACCGCTGAACAATCATTCATTTCAGTGAGAACGTCATCGGTTAAAGGGTTAGCAACCGATTTTTTGATGCAAGCTGCGAATGTATCTTCGTTCAATATATGCATAGCTCACTGCGCTTTTGTTCGGCATCCTCACTGCGATTGACGAGGGTGACGGGGCTTTGAAGCGCATAATTGCATGAAGACACGCTAGCGCTGTTAACACAGCAGGCTGGACAATTTTCAACCGTCCTTATATGCTAAATTAGATTCAAGATTAGGGTAGTTCGAATGAAAAACCGTTTAATTGCAATTGGTATCACGGTTGTTGTCTGCGCTTCGGCCCCAGCGTTTGGGGAAACCCAAAGTGATAAGGCCGAAGCCAATACCGAGAAGAAGGTTTGCAAGACATTTCTTAATACCGGCTCCCGTTTAAACAAAACAAAAATCTGCAAAACCGATGCAGAGTGGGCAGAAGATCGAGGTGAAAATGCCAAGTTACTGCGCGAGAAGCGTGGCAATCAAGGTGCTCCGCAATCAGGGAATGACGGCTAATCCCAATTCCACGAAGAGAATTACCCGATTTTGTCAAGCCCTGCCTCGCCCAATGATTTGTTTAACATGGCAAGGGAAGCGCTCGATTCTGGGCGCGGTGAGGAAGCCCTTGAGCGGTTGATGGAGCTAGAAGCGGCCGTCGGACCGCATGTAGCGGTCAATCATTTGCAGGCGCTCGCTCTTCGTAGCTTACAACGAGAGGCAGAAGCGGATTCGAAATTTCTGTTGGCACGGCGCATCGAACAGCCTCCGTATGATCCCTATCTCTGTGCCAATCATGCTGCGCTTCAAGAGGCATTAGGTTGTTTAGCCGACGCGGAAAGAAGCTTTGACGAAGCATGGAGTAGAGCACCCGAACGCACCGACATCTGCATGGCACGTGTCGGGTTCATACATAGACAGTTTGGCGAGACCGCGGCAATCGCGGCTTTCGATAGAATGACAGCCATGTTCCCCGAGAGTGCGGCGCTACGTCATCGATACGCTTTATTCCTTCAGAAAATTGATCAAACAGCTCCGGCGCTGCGTGAAACGGAGTGTGTATTGACGCTCAATCCCAACCTGAACGGGGCTTTGCACCTGAAAGCGAGGCTGGAACTTGACGGAGGGTGCAAAGATGTCGTCGCCTCTTATGTGGCTGCCAAAGAGCATGATCCTTCAGATTTCTCGGTAACACAAGGTTTAGCAGCGGCTATATGGAATCGGGAAGGCACTGAAGCCGCGATCCATTTTCTGGACGCACAGCTTTACCAACACCCCGATTGGCTCGACGGCTGGAAATTACGCGCGCGAATTGCTTGGCAATCAGGACAGGTCGAAGAGGCGCTGTCCGGATATCAGCAAGCGTGCTCACGCCTGCCAATGAATGATTTGCTTTGGCTGTCCTGTCTAGAAGATGTGGCCAAAATGGAGGGCGGTACTAGAGCAATTGAAATTGCATTGAAGCGTGCAAACCTCTTGGACCTTCCGCCATTGCTTCGCGGTGCCTTGGCAGAAATAACTTCCACGGCAGGCGATTTTGAGAATGCAGATGCGCTATTCGTGAGCCTTGATGAGGGACTGTTACCGCATGTCAGCTATGTTAGACATCTGATACGCAAGCGCCAATATGATAAGGCGCTTGAGATTGCCGAGCGTCATGCGATGCACTTTAACGATATGGATAGCTGGGTGTATGTCTGGACACTTTGGCGCGTTGCGGGGGACCCGCGATTGGATTGGCTGAACGCACAGGGACGCTTGGTGACCCATGTCGACATACCTGATTTTCAACTCCTGCAAGGCCAGCTTGCGCAAAAGTTGAGAGAGCTGCACGCATATATGGCGCAACATCCTTTTGACCAGAGCCCGCGTGGTGGAACGCAGACGGATGGGCATCTTTTCGCCTTGATTGACCCCGACATCGTCAAGCTTCGATCGATGGTACATGACGCAGTGATGGAAGCTGTGGCCGATTTACCGCCAGTGGACCAGACCCATCCGTTCCTGTCCGGCCCTCGGCACACGGTGCGCTATACCGGTAGCTGGTCCATCAGACTTCAAAATTCAGGATACCATGAGGCGCATTATCACAGCAAGGGATGGATGAGCTCCGCGCTTTATGTGGCGCTTCCCGACACACTCGGTACTTCGGCAGATTCTGCAGATGGCTGGCTGGAACTTGGAAGACCGCCAAATGATCTCGACCTAGATTTGGCACCGTTGACTTTGATCGAACCCAAAGTCGGGCGCTTGGTGCTTTTCCCATCCATTTTATGGCATGGCACAAGACCTTTTCCGGAAGGTGATCGGCTCACCGTAGCGTTCGACATACAGGCTGTAGAGTGAGATTTTCCGAGATTTGAAAGCCAATCTCTTATTATTGAGAGAGAACAGACGCATTTTGGTAAAAAAAAGGCGGCACCTGTAGATGCCGCCTTTTTGTGGATGTAATTGACGTTGGGTCAGTATTTTATTGAAATACCCGCAAAAACATAGCGACCCAAGGTGTCGTAGAAACCTGCATAGGTATTGCCGTTAGAGGAATATTCACCGCCGACCAATGGTGGATTTTTATCCAATAGGTTATTTGCACCGATGCTAATGCCAAAATTGTCGCTGACATCAGCGTTCAACGAAAGATCAAAATAACTTTGAGCCTTAATTTTGGTGGCACCATTGGCAGCAGAGCCATCGGCCGCACTGATGAAACGCCATTTGCCCGTAACTGAGAAGACCTCAGCAGCGCGATACGATAGACGGGCTGTGCTACGCCAATCAGGGGATACGAAGCAAACCGTACTGAAGGTCCCGGCGCAATCATATGGTGTACCTGTTGGGTAGTCCTGATACTCCTTCTTCAACAGATAGCTGCCGGTTAAACCGAAGTTCAATGAGCCGGAACCCAAAGGCATACGCGCACTTGCCGCAACGTCGACACCTTGGAAATCACGATCACCGAGGTTATCATTGGTCAAACCAACAAAACCGGCCTGGCCCAACCAAAGGTTCCCTGCTGGCGAGCGCTTGATCCGATTGCATGCCGCTGGGTTTGCACCTGTAGCACAGTCCCGAAGCTGCTGTTCAGCAGGATAGACGCCAATAACATCAGACATCGAAATTTTGTAATAATCGACCGACAAACTCAAGCTGCTGGCCGGAGTAAGAACGAACCCGGCTGTCCATGTATCCGCCTTTTCGGGTTTAAGGTCGAGGTTGCCGCCATACAAGCCGTTATATTGCGATGCAGGGCTGGCCGATACACGGCCATATTGCCCTGCAGAAACACCGGTAAGGGCGCACTGGGCCTGGGTATATTCAGGGCTTGCACCAGCACATGGATCCTTGCCGCCCCAGAGCCCAATGCTCTGTGGATTGAACAGTTCGGGCGCATTAGGGGCACGTGCAGCGCGGTTATAGCCGCCACGGACGCGAAGAAGGTCGTTTACTTCCCAATTCAGCTGAACCTTATAGGTATGGGTCTTGGGAGAAGCCCCTCCGTCCACATTATACATGGAGTAACGATAGCCAAGTTCCAGGCGCACATCATTTGCAAAGCTGCGGTCCTGAAGCAAAGGAACGGAAACTTCGCTGAAAAGTTCAGAAACGTTATATTTGCCTGAGACCGAAGGCGTTGGGCCGCCCTGACCGGCCAACAAGCCTTTTTCATAGACATAGTCGGAAACGGCACTGTAAATTTCGTTACGATATTCTGCACCAAAGACCACTGCCACTGGGTCATTTGCAATCGCAAATCCAAGATCTCCAGTTACATAAGCATTGGCAATGAATTCCTTCGTAATGCCGGTGCGCGTTGCCGTTGCGCCCAAAGTCTTGGCAAATTCAGGGGTTACCAAGCCATTCTGCCAGACAAGGTAGGTCCCGGCATTTACCGCATCCGCAACAGAGGGCAAAAGAAAGTCATTTTTGTATGAGTTGCTCAGTGAAGACTGACCAAATTGCAATGAGGCATCATAAGACCAACCGCCGCCCAAGTCGCCTTTAGCGCCCGAAAGCATCCGAAAGCTATCATGCTGAATGATATCCTGACGGCCACCGCCCTCAACATTGCGCTTACCAATATAGACTTCAAAACCAGTAAGCGGGCTTGGAGCAGCGTATGTTGCTGGATTACACAGAATGGCGAGCTGCGAAGCTTTTATCGCAGGATTTCCTGCAGCACACGAGATGTTATATGGCTCGGCAAAAAATGTACCTGATTCAGCGATCTGGGCAACCGAACGGTCGCTCATGAACATCACCTCCATATATGGATGGAAGCTTTCGCTGACTTCATAATCTAAAAATGCGCCCAATGTATAACGTTCATCAGGCCGCTGGAAATAGTTTGTCGGGCCAAAGTTATATAGATTGTCGCCCGCATCCACAAAACCAGTCCCCGCGGCATTTGGTGTCAGGAATGCGTTATAGTCGTACTGGGTTTCTCCACCGAATACAGGGTAGAGGTCAAAGTTAGCATTTGGTGAGTTATACGATCCCCCGCAAGCCGTTCCCGCGCCGTTCAGGGCGCAAGCCGAATGGTCGCGTGCGCTCCATTGGACTGGGCTAATTTTACGGTATGTAGCATAGGCAACAACGTTTCCGCGACCTTCGCTGAAGTCAGAGCCCATCGCCAAATCTACATTGAACGAACGACCGTCAAAGGCTAGATCGGTAGGCACGCTAAAGTTACGCGCTTTAGAACGATCGGTCACGAAGTTATCGCTGTTTTGATGCATATAATAAGACGACCCAACATCAAGCTGGATACCCTTAAAATCCTTTTTCATGATGAAGTTGACAACACCGGCAACAGCGTCCGCTCCATAAACCGATGACGCACCGCCGGTTGTGACGTCAACCCGCTCAACCAATGCGCCGGGGATCTGGTTGATGTCAGCGGCAACAGAGTTTGTAGAACCAGGCTGCAAACGACGGCCATTGACCAAAACCAGAGTACGCGTTGAACCCAAGCCACGAAGGTCAAGGGTAGCTGTGCCCGTGGCACCATTTGATACAAAAGCGGTCTGAGACGCTTCAATCTGAGGAAGCGTGTTCAAAACGTCTTCCAAACGCGTAAGTCCGGTTTCAGAAATTTGTTCAGCGGTTGTGACGGACAATGGAGATGACGAGGTTAGGTTTGGCTGCGCGATGCGCGAACCCGTCACGACGATATCTTCGGCGCCCTTGTCCTGAGCGAATGAAGGCACTGAGATTAACGCAATACCAAGCGCAAGCGGCGCAGCGGCGTATTTAAATTTGCTGATACGTGTATTTTTCACGATATGTCCTAAGCAATGAAGCCAAAGTCCGGCAGTGTTCCACCATTCAAAGGCCGTTAAAATCTTCGACTTTCCAGGGAATGCTTCTCGCGTCGGAAAAGCCGACACTAATTACAACACCCCCCCCCGTTGACACCAACTTGGCCTAACCGCGCGGTCTGCGCAACAAAATGGGTCATAATTACAAATATATTTCAACAATGTCACCTTTATGCCACAGTAGGCAGGAAGCCCATTCGATGCCGTTTTCTGCTGCACGCGCATGTCAATGAAAATGGTTCATGACAGCGACAGCGTCGTTGGTTAAAGGATGTTTATCCAGTTCTCTGAGGCACGCAATTCATGTCCCTTCGTTCGATATTTTCAAAGCTGACTATTCTCATGCTCGGCATCGTTGCTGCGGCGCTGTCTCCGGCTATGGCCCAAACTGCCGCGCCTGTATCAGCGCCAACCGCGCCGGATCTGGAAAACATGCTGGTGCTAGATTTGTCCACCGGCGGCCGCGTGACTATCCAAATGTTTCCCGCCGTTGCCCCGGCGCATGTCGAGCGCATCAAGACATTGACACGGCAGGGCTTTTATAACGGCGTGATTTTTCACCGCGTGATCGATGGCTTCATGGCGCAAACGGGTGATCCCAAGGGTACCGGTCAAGGCGGATCGGAGCTTCCCGACCTTAAGGCAGAATTTAACGACACCCCGCATTTGCGCGGCACCGTATCGATGGCGCGCACGAATGAACCCGACACAGCCAACAGCCAGTTCTTCATTTGCTTCCAGCCCCGCTTCAGCCTTGATAAAAAATACACCGTCTTTGGCCGCGTAACATCGGGCATGCAGTTTGTGGACGCAATTGAGCGCGGTGAGCCGCCAGTGAACCCAAGCACAGTCACTCAAGCATCCATAGCATCTGATAATGTCGCGCCACCGGCCTTTGCTGCGCCAGTCGCTGCCGTAGCGCCTGAGGCGGCGATTACCCTAGACCAGCTGAGCGGTACTTAATCGGGCATAGCTTTCCATGCGTGTTGATTTATTCGATTTCGAGCTTCCGCCCGAGCGGATTGCCCTGCGCCCTGTTGCGCCCCGGGATTCGGCGCGAATGCTATGCGTTGGCGCTGGGGGCGACTTAAACGACCAAGTGGTGCGCAACCTGCCAGCGATGTTGCGCAAGGGCGATTGCCTCATCTTAAACGATACGCGGGTTATTCCGGCGCAGCTTCAGGGACGGCGCGGGGATGCGGCCATCGGTGCAACGCTGCACAAAAGGATCGACTTGCGCCGCTGGCAAGCCTTTATCCGCAACGCCAAACGCTTGCACCCCGGTGACAGCGTTGAGTTTGGTCATGGCGTTAGCGCGACGGCCGAAGAACGCCATGACGACGGCAGCTTCACGCTGCATTTCGAAGGCGACGAACCTGTCGAAACCTTACTCCAACGTGCAGGGACTATGCCCTTGCCGCCCTATATTGCGGGCAAGCGCCCGACCGACGCACGCGATGCGGAAGATTATCAGACGATGTTCGCGCAAAAGGATGGCGCCGTTGCCGCGCCTACGGCCTCTTTGCACTTCACGCCGGAATTGATGCACGCGGTCCAAGTGGCAGGTATCGAAACGACGACGCTAACGCTGCATGTGGGTGCGGGCACATTCCTGCCCGTTAAGGCAGACGATACAACTGAACATCGGATGCATAGCGAATGGGGCAGCATTGACGCCGAAACCGCCAATCAGTTGAACAATGTGCGCGCAACTGGCGGGCGGTTGATCGCGGTTGGCACAACGTCGCTCCGTCTGGTTGAGAGCGCAGCGGATGCACAGGGCGTCGTGCACCCGTTCGAAGGTGACACCGACATTTTCATTACACCGGGTTACCGATTCAAGGCGATTGGCGGCCTGATGACCAATTTCCATCTGCCTAAATCAACGCTTTTCATGCTGGTCAGCGCATTGATGGGCCGCGAGACGATGCAAGCGGCTTATGCGTATGCGATCGCCAACGAATATCGCTTCTATAGCTACGGCGACAGCAGCCTTTTGCTGCCTTAGCCCAGTCGTCCAGTTTTAATGGTCCTTCAATTCGTCACCTGTCAGGCGCACGATATGCAACATATTGGTTGATCCCGGCGTCCCGAAAGGCACGCCTGCCATGATAATGATCCGGCCACCTGCGACACCCAAATGATAGCGCAGCGCCATGCGCTTGCCCTTGGCGACCATTTCTTCGAACGACCCAATGTCCTTGGTCCGCACGGCAAAGGCACCCCACAATAAGCCAAGACGCCGCGCGGTCGACTGACTTGCCGTCAGCACCAGAAGCGGCACAGAGGGACGTTCGCGCGATATCCGGCGCGCAGTGGAGCCTGATGAGGTGAAGCAGACGATCGCGCTGGTTTCAACCATGTCTACAATCCGCCCGCTGGCCTCGGCCAAGGCATCGGCGGTGGTGCCATCTGCTGGCGTTTCGGTAAAATGGATGCGCTTGAAGAAATCAGGGTCGCCTTCAACCTCTTGCGCGATGCGGTCCATGATCGACACCGCCTCAATCGGCCATGCCCCGGCCGCAGTTTCCGCAGACAGCATCACGGCATCGGCGCCGTCGTAAATTGCCGTCGCAACGTCCGAAACCTCGGCGCGGGTGGGGGATGGCGAGACGATCATCGATTCCAGCATTTGCGTTGCCACGACCACCGGCTTGCCCATGCGCCGTGCGGTCGACACAATCTTCTTCTGCAAGGGCGGCACTTGTTCAGGGCGCATTTCCACACCAAGGTCGCCGCGCGCTACCATCACGCCGTCGGCCAACTCAATGATTTCTTCCAACCCCCCGATGGCGGCAGGCTTCTCGATCTTGGCCAGCAAAGCCGCCTTATTGCCAATCAGCTTCTTGCCTTCGGCGACATCTTCTGGCCGTTGGACAAAGGACATGGCGATCCAGTCCACCCCTTGCTCCAATGCAAAGGCAAGGTCCGAGCGGTCCTTTTCGGTCAATGCCGCAATCGGGATCACAACGTCCGGCACATTCAGGCCCTTGCGGTTCGACAACGTCCCGCCAACCTCGACCTTCGTTACTATATGGTCCGGGCCAATCTCGGTCACCCGCAACACAAGCTTGCCATCGTCCAGCAACAGCCGTGCATTGACTTCCAACGCTGCGAAAATTTCGGGGTGCGGCAAATGCACACGCTGCGCATCCCCCGGCGTCGGGTCCGTATCCAGCCGGAAGCTGTCGCCCGTGTGCAGTTCAACCT